>NZ_JBJLSJ010000038.1:0-47966 GCF_050871975.1 Kineococcus rugosus
CCGCGACGAATCACAGGAAACAGACCAGCCGGTGTAGATCATTTCACTTCATAGTTGACCTTGGACTCCAAACCCTGTCCCGAGCTGGCAAGCCAGAACAGGGGTAGATCCCAAAGGAACCCCGACCGCCACCCGTACATGAGCGACGGCCATTGGGGGTTAATGCATTGGCATCAACATTTATGGCACACTGTTGAGTTCTCAAGAACCGGACGCACGACTGTCGGCCACTTCCGTGGCTTCTCGTCTGCGGACTTCGTCCACCTTACCGGACCTCCAGGCCCGGTCAGGACGCTCCTTGTTCATCGGCTGGCCCCGCACGCTCTTGAGCGTTCGCGGCGACCGATCTCGATCGGAGCTCCCCACCACCACGGAGACCGGCCGGCTTCCCGTCCGTTCCTCCCCGCTGGGGTGTGACAACTACGTTAACTGCGGGCCAGCAGCGGGTCAAATCCGCTCGTCAGGTCGTCCACCTCGACGGGGACCGGGGCATCGGCCAGCGCCTCGACGCGTGCGGCCAGGCCCTGCAGGGCCCGGCGCAGGAGGCTGCGCCCAGCGTGCTCGGCGACCGTCCGCCCCGCCAGCAGCGCTCCGTCGGCCGCGTCGTCGTGCGGCAGGGTCACCACGTCCTCGATCCCGGCCGACCGCCGGAGCACCGACGTGGTGCGCCGCACGGCCGGTGATCCCAGCGACGAGGTGCGCACCCGGTTCACGACCGGGACGAGGAGCGCGTCGGGCACGAGGTCGGCCAGGCGCAGCCAGGTGCGCGACAGCCTCTGCAGCCCGACCGGGTCCCCGGCCCCCACCACCACGAGCACGTCGGCGGAGTCGAGCACCGTCTGCAGGGCCGCGTCCCGGCCCGACTCCTCGGGCAGGTCGTCGCACCCGCCGGCGAGGTCCACGACCGTCCAGTCGTGGGCCAGGGCGCCGACCTCGAGCACCCGCCGCAGCGCCACGGGCCGCAGCTCGCTCCAACGGGACGGCTCCGAGGCACCGGACAGGACGGACAGCCCGGTGGCCGGGGTCGCCGCCCTGGCCCGCAGAGCCGCGACGTCCAGCCTCCCGTCGGCCGCGGCCCGCACGCACGCCAGCAGCGACGGGGCGTCGTCCAGCAGGCCCAGCGCCTGGGCCACCGAGGCGCCACGGGTGTCGGCGTCCACCAGCAGCACCGTCTGACCGGTGGCGGCGAGCTCCGCGGCGACGTTGACGGCGACGGTCGTCCGGCCGCACGAACCGTGCGGCCCCCACACCGCGACCACCCGCCCCGGGGCGCCGGTCGCCGGCTCGGCCGGGGCCTCCTGCGCGGGGGCCGGCTCCCCGTCCGCGACCACGGTCAGCGCGACCTCGCGGGCGATCCGGGTCGGGTCCTGGTCCTGCACCGCGAAGCGGCCGACGCCCAGGCCGCGCCAGCGCCGCTCGGCCTGCTCGCCCTCCGGCCCGGTGGGCAGCAGGACCAGCACCCCCACGCCGTGGCGCCGCAGGGCGGCCACGACCTCCGTGTCGCAGCCGGGCAGGTCGGCGCCCACCACCACCGCGCGGGCCAGCCCCGCCGCGGCGGCGGCCAGGACGTCGGCCACGTCCGCGCAGCGACGCACCACCACCAGCTCGCGGCGCAGCCCCTCCCAGCCGGCCAGCAGGCGCGCCTCCCCCGGCCCGGGGATGGCGACCAGGACGGGCAGCGTCACGAGCGCGTCCCCGCGGCCGCGCTGCCGGGCACCGGCACCAGGACGAGGTCGTCCTCGGCCGAGACCGCCTGCAGGACCGCCGGCAGGGCGCCCTGGGGGACCACGACCTGCACGTCGGCGCCGCCGCGGGCGCTCAGGGCCCCGCCGCCGTCGACGACGGCGGACACCTCGGCCGCTTCGACGAGCCGCTCCGGTGCGGACGGCCCGTCCGCACCGCCCGGGTCGGCCGGGTCCGGGGCCGGGACGACCCACACGTCCACCAGCGCGCCCACCGCGACGCCCGGGGGCACCGCCCCGGCCACCGGCACGGTCACCGGACGGGCCGTGAGGTCGTCGGCACCCCCGACCGAGGTCCGGGGCAGCAGCTCGCCCGCCGCCAGGCCCCGCAGGGCCACGAGGCCACCCGGCGCCGTGCCCGCGCTGACGTAGGTGGCCGCGGTCGCCTCGTCCAGGTGCACCTCGGCGACGGTGAGGTCGGCCGCGGTGAGGGTCTGCCCCGCCCCGACCGGCCGGCTCAGCGCCCACACCCCGACGGTGTCGCGCGCCTGCTCCACGACCCGGGCCCCGGCGACCACGCCGGCCAGCACCAGGACCACCCCGACCAGGAACCGGGGGTCGCGCCACGACGGGGCGCTGACCCGGCGCGTCGCCGCCCCGCCGTCCGCCACGTCGCGCCCCCGCACCGGCCGCACCGCTGTCCGCACCCGTCCCGCTCCCCCACCCCGTCCGAGCCGGCCGTCCTCGACCGACGACCCATGGTGCGGGTCGCGCCGCGGGGCCGGCCGGGGTTGTCCACAGGCCACCCGATCGGGTCAGCGGCGACCGGCCGGCCGCGTGGCAAGATGCGGGCACGGTCGGGTCCCGCACCCGGCAGTGACCCTCCCAGTGCCCAGGAGCCCCCGTGCCTGCCCGATTCCTCCCCCTCGCGGACGTCGCCGAGACGCTGGCGATCTCCTCGGCGCAGGCCTACGCGCTGGTCCGGACGGGTGAGCTGCGGGCGATCAAGGTCGGCGGCCGGGGGCAGTGGCGGGTCGAGGAGTCCGAGCTGGAGGACTACATCCAGCGCATGTACGCCCAGACCCGCGAGATGGTCCACGCCGGCGAGGACCCGCTCACCGACTGAGGTTCACCCCCGTTCGAGCACCGCCAGCACGGCGCCGAAGGGGATCGTCCGCGCGCCGGCCCCGTCCTCGACGTCGAGGTGGTCGGCGCAGACCCGGCGGATCGTGCCCGGGACCGCACCCGCCGTGGTGCGCACCGTCACCCGCTCCCGCGCTCCCGCCAGCGCCCGCACCGCCATGAGGAACGTCCGGCGCGCCGCGACCGGCCCGGCCGGGGCGGCGCTGTGCGCCGGCACGCCCCGCAGGAGCGCCACCGCGTGGGTGGGGACGAGGACCTGGCGACCGTCGCGCTCGCCCACCAGCGACCAGCCCGGACCGGCCCCCAGCACGGCGCCGGTGACCGCCCACCCGTCGTGCAGGACCCAGGTGACCTCCGCGGTCGCGGCCCGCAGGCGGTCCGCCAGGGCGACCGTGGCCTCCTCGCGGGCGGTGCGGTCGGCCACCTCGGCGGCGAGGTCCTCCCGGCGCCCGTGCTCGGCCTGCGCCTCCAGGTCCTCGAAGAGGTCGTCCCACCGCACGGACCCACGCTACGAGTGATCCGCCGTGACCGTCGGTCAGGCGGTGCCTTCCGAACGGGGCATAGATGGGCGATTCGCTGGTCCTGCGCACAGGCTCTGGGTAGACATGCGACACCAAACAGCATCAAACAGCACCCAATGACACCCGGAAGGCTCAACGTGCACCTACCGCACTGGATCGCCCCGCAGGTCACCGTGCGGACGCCGGCGGACGTGGTCGTCGGCGTGTGCACCGTCGCCGGGGCGCTCGTCGTCCTGTGGCTGGCGCTCAGCGTGCTCGTCGCCCTGGTCGACGAGGTGCGGGTCCGCCGCTCGCCGCGACGCGCGGTGCGCCTGACCCCCGGGGTTCCGGTCGTCGTCCGCCGGCTGGTGGCCCTGGTCGTCGGCGTCCTGGTCGGCTCCAGCGCGCTGTCCGCCGTCGCCGCCGAGCGCGGGGCCGCCGTCCACCCGCCCGAGGCCGGGTGGGCCCTGAGCGCACCCGTCGAACCCGGCTGGGCGCCCACGCCCGGGCTCGCCGCGGCCCCCGCGGCACCCGCACCGGTCGCCGGCGCGCCGCGCCCGACCGCCGCCGGTGCCGAACTGGTCGTCCACCGCGGCGACAGCCTGTGGTCGCTGGCCCGGCTCCGGTGCGGCCCCGGAGCCGACCGGGCCGAGGTGCTCGCCGAGCAGCAGCGCCTCTACGCCGCGAACGCCGAGGTCATCGGCGAGGACCCCGACGTCCTGCGGCCCGGCCAGGTCCTGCGCCTGCCCTGATCCCCCCGAGAACCCCAGACCCACCCGAACGCCGAGGAGCCCCGCACGTGTCCAGCACCACCCGCCTCCCGCTCTACCTCGACGACGAGGACGCCCACGGCCCCGAGGGCCCGGTGCTGACGCACCTGAGCCCCGACCAGGGCGTGCTGGCGCTCGACCTCGTCGACGCGCGGCTGCGGCCCCCGGCGGAGCTGCCCGAGGTCACCGGCTGGACCCGCCGCTACCTGGTGACGCTGCTGGAGGTCCTCACCGGCCTGCGGCCCACGCAGCAGCTGCTGCGCTGGTCCACCCCCGACATCTACGCCGGGGTGCAGCGCCGCGCCGCCCTCCAGGCGCGCCTGCGGACCGCCCGCACCGGCACGCCCGTGCGCGCGGCCCGCGTCACGACCCTGCGGGTCTCCTTCCCCGGCGAGGGGGTCGCCGAGGTCGGCGCCGTCCTGCGGGACACCGACCGGGTGCGGGCCGCCGCGCTGCGCGTCGAGCGCTGCACCGACCGCTCCGGGCAGCGCTGGCGGGTCACCGCCCTGGAGCTGGGCTGAGGGTCAGTCAGGGCGCTGCTGGCGGTCCGCGGCGCGGCGCTGGGCCCGGTTGCCCGTGGCGGCCTCGGTCGCCTGGGCGTCACCGGAGTGCACCTCGACGTCGCCCTCGGCCGTCGGCGCGGAGTACTGCAGCTGCTGGCGGACCGGCGGGGCGCCGAACCCCGGGGTCGGCGGGGCCACCCCGGCCTGGGCGGCGGGCTGCACCTGCAGGGAGAACAGGTACCCGACCGACTCCTCCTTGATGGCGTCGGTCATCGCGCCGAACAGCTGGTACCCCTCGCGCTGGTACTCCACGAGCGGGTCGCGCTGGGCCATGGCCCGCAGCCCGATGCCCTCCTGCAGGTAGTCCATCTCGTACAGGTGCTCGCGCCACTTGCGGTCCAGCACCGACAGCACCACGCGGCGCTCGAGGTCGCGGACGACGCCCTCGCCGAGCTCCTGCTCACGGGCGTCGTAGCAGGCCTGCGCGTCCGCGCGCATCTCCTCCAGCAACCGGTCGACGGTCAGGTTGCCGCGGCCACCGGCGGCCTCGACGACCTCCTCGGGCGTGACCGAGACCGGGTAGAGGCTGCGCAGCGCCGTGAACAGCTCCTCGAGGTCCCAGTCCTCCCCGAAGCCGCGCGCGGTGGCCTCCGAGACGTAGGCCGTCACGACGTCGTCGATGAAGTGGCGGATCTGCACGTGCAGGTCCTCGCCCTCGAGGACCTTGCGCCGCTCGGCGTAGATCACCTCGCGCTGGCGGTTCAGGACGTCGTCGTACTTCAGGACGTTCTTGCGGATCTCGAAGTTGCGCCCCTCGACCTGGCCCTGGGCGCTCTGGATGGCCCGCGAGACCATCTTCGACTCGATCGGCACGTCCTCGGGGATGCCCGTGCGGGTCAGGAACGTCTCGACCAGCGCCGCGTTGAACAGCCGCATCAGGTCGTCGGTCAGCGACAGGTAGAAGCGGGACTCCCCCGGGTCGCCCTGACGGCCCGACCGGCCGCGCAGCTGGTTGTCGATGCGGCGCGACTCGTGGCGCTCGGTGCCCAGGACGTACAGGCCGCCGAGGTCGCGGACCTCGTCGTGCTCAGCCTTCACGGAGGCGTTGGCCTGCTCCAGGACCTCGGGCCAGGCGGCCTCGTACGCCTCCGGCGCCTCGTCGGGGTCCAGGCCCTTGTCCCTCATGGCCTGCACGGCGAGGAACTCGGCGTTGCCGCCCAGGATGATGTCGGTCCCGCGGCCGGCCATGTTCGTCGCCACGGTGACGGCGCCCTTGCGGCCGGCCATGGCGACGATGGAGGCCTCGCGCTCGTGCTGCTTGGCGTTGAGGACGGTGTGCTCGACCCCGGCCTTGGTCAGCAGGCCCGACAGGTACTCGCTCTTCTCCACGCTCGTGGTGCCCACCAGGACCGGCTGCCCCGTCGCGTGCTTCTCGGCGATGTCCTCCACCACGGCGGCGAACTTGGCCTGCTCGTTCTTGTAGACCAGGTCGGGCTGGTCGATGCGCACGGCCGGCCTGTTGGTGGGGATGGGGACGACGCCCAGCTTGTACGTCTGGTGGAACTCGGCGGCCTCGGTCATGGCCGTGCCGGTCATCCCCGAGAGCTTGTCGTACATGCGGAAGAAGTTCTGCAGGGTGATGGTCGCCAGCGTCTGGTTCTCGTTCTGGATCGGCACCCCCTCCTTGGCCTCGATGGCCTGGTGCATGCCCTCGTTGTACCGGCGGCCGGCCAGGATGCGGCCGGTGTGCTCGTCGACGATGAGCACCTCGTTGTTCGGGGACACGACGTAGTCCTTGTCCCGCTTGAACAGCTCCTTGGCCTTCACGGCGTTGTTGAGGAACCCGATGAGCGGGGTGTTCACGCTCTCGTAGAGGTTCTCGATGCCGAGCAGGTCCTCGACCTTCTCGATCCCGGCCTCGAGGATGCCGACGGTGCGCTTCTTCTCGTCGACCTCGTAGTCGACGTCGACCGTCAGGCGGCGGACGATCTTGGCGAACTCGCTGTACCACTTGGTCGCCTGGTCGGCCGGCCCGGAGATGATCAGCGGCGTGCGGGCCTCGTCGATGAGGATCGAGTCGACCTCGTCGACGATGGCGAAGTGGTGGCCGCGCTGGACCATCTCCGCGGTGCTCCACGCCATGTTGTCGCGCAGGTAGTCGAAGCCGAACTCGTTGTTCGTGCCGTACGTGATGTCGGCCGCGTAGGCCTCGCGCCGCTCGTCGGGGCGCATCCGCGACAGGATGCAGGAGCTGGTCAGGCCCAGGAAGCGGTAGACGCGCCCCATGAGGTCGGACTGGTACTCGGCGAGGAAGTCGTTGACCGTGATGACGTGGACGCCCTTGCCGGTCAGGGCGTTGAGGTACGCCGGCAGCGTCGCGACGAGGGTCTTGCCCTCCCCGGTGCGCATCTCGGCGATGTTGCCCTGGTGCAGGGCGGCGCCGCCCATGAGCTGCACGTCGAAGTGCCGCTGCCCCAGCGTGCGGCGGGCGGCCTCGCGGACCACCGCGAAGGCCTCCGGCAGCAGGTCGTCGAGGGTCTCACCGCCGGCCAGCCGCTCCTTGAAGCGGTCCGTCTCACCGCGCAGCTCCGCGTCGCTCATCCCCTCGAAGTCGGGTTCGAGGGCGTTGACCTGCTCCGCGATGCGGTGCAGACGCTTGACCACGCGGCCCTCACCGGCGCGGAGGACCTTTTCGACGATCGCTGGCACCCCTTCACTCTAGCGGCGCAACGCCTGGTGACGGTGACAGCACGGACCGCAGCGGTGGCTCAGCGCGAGCGGTCGAGCATCGCCCGCAGGTCGTGGGGACGCAGACCGCTGATCGGCACCGGGACCGGCCCCGTCGCCGGGACGGCGGGCCCGCCGGCCACCGCCCCCGCGCGCGGCACCTCCACCGGGCCGAACTCGCGGGCGAACAGCGCGGCCGGGTCCAGCGCGTCCGGCTCCCCCGGCTCCTGCGCCTCCCCGAGCTCCGCGAGCTCCACCAGGTCCGCGAGCGCCGGCCCGGCCGCGGCCCGCTCCACCGGCCCCAGCTCCGTCAGCTCCGAGCCCAGCTCCGCGACCGACCGGGGCGCGCCCAGCAGGACGCCCTGCGCGACCGCGCACCCCGCCTCGGTCAGCAGCAGCGCCTGCTCGGTGCGCTCCACGCCCTCGGCCACCACCCCCAGGTCCAGCGCGGCGCCCAGCTCGCACAGCGTCCGGACCGCCGCCAGGGCGTCCGCGCCGTCGGCGCCGTCGATCTCGGCGACGAGGGTCCGGTCCAGCTTCACCCCGTCGACCGGCAGCTGGCGCAACGGCGCCAGGGAGTGGTTCACCAGCACCCCGCCGTGGCCCGGGTCCAGCGTCGCGAAGTCGTCCAGCAGGATGCGGGCGCCGGTCGCGCGCAGCTTCTTCAGCCGCGCGGCCAGCAGGTCCGGGTCCTCCCCCAGCAGGTCCGCCGGCACGTCCAGCACCAGGGCCGTCGGGTCCAGCCCCGCGCCCGTCAGGGCCGCGCGGACGTCGTCGGCGGCGCCGCGGGTCATGACGTGCGCCGCCGACAGGTTCACCGTCACCGACAGGTCCGGCACCTGCTCGCGCCAGGCCACGGCCTGCGCGCACGCCGTCCGCAGCACCCAGCGCCACAGCTCCTCCACCGCCGGGGACCGCTCCGCGCCGGCGAGGAACGCGCCCGGCTCCAGCAGCCCCCGCGTGCGGTGCCGCCACCGCAGCAGGGCCTCGGCCCCCACCACGGCGCCGTCGGCCAGCCGCACGATCGGCTGGTAGGCCAGCTCGAACTCGTCGTCGTGCACCGCGCGCAGCAGGTCGTGCTCCAGCTGGCGGCGCAGCCGGTCGGCGTCGTGCACGTCGGCCTCGAAGACCACCACGCAGCTGGGCACGATCCCGGTCCCGGCCTCCGGGCCGGCGTCGTGCGCCTCGCCCTTGGCGATGTACATCGCGCTGTCGGCGCGGCGCAGCAGCTCCGCGGCCCCCACCCCGTCGGCCGCGACGGCGATGCCGATGCTGGCGCCCACCCGCACCGTCGTGCCGCCCGTCTCGAACGGCTGCGCCACGTCGGCCTGCACGCGGGCGGCGATGCGCTGCGCGGCCCGGCCCGGCTCGAGGTCGCGCACCACGAGCGCGAACTCGTCACCGCCCAGGCGCGCCGCGACGTCGTCCCCGCGCAGGCAGCGGCGCAGCCGGCGCGCCACCCGGGACAGCACCTCGTCGCCGGCGGCGTGGCCCAGGGAGTCGTTGACCTGCTTGAAGCCGTTGAGGTCGATGAACAGGACGGCCGTGCCGAGCCCGTCGGACTCGCCCACGCGCAGCGCCACCTCCAGGTGGCGCAGCAGGGTCGCCCGGTTGGGCAGGCTCGTCAGGGAGTCCGAGGAGGCGGCCTCGACGGCCCGCACCGTGTCGGCGTGGCTCAGCGCCATGCTGGCGTGCTCGGCGAAGGCGCGCAGGACCGTCGCCCCCACCGGGTCCAGCGGGCCGCTGCCCAGGGTGTCCAGGACCAGGGCCCCCACGCTGCGGCCGTTGATGTGCACCGCCGCGGCCGCCGGGGTCGCCTCGTCGCCGACCGCCACGCCGAACCCGCCGAGGGCGTGCGTCGCCGCCAGCGCCAGCTCGGGGTCCAGCGCCGGTTCCCCGACGGCGGCCACGACGCTCATCCGCATCTGCGAGCGCGGGTCGGCCAGGACGAGGGCGACCGCGCGGTGGTCCATCAGCTCCGAGGAGCTCGCGGCGATCTGCACGAGCAGCTCCGGCAGCGGGCGGCGGCTGGAGACGGCGCGCTGGAACCGCACCGATGTGGTGAGCACCTGCTCGCGCTGGCGCAGCGCCTGCTGCAGGCGACCGCGCTCGGCCGCGCCGCGGGCGCCCTGCTGGCGGTGCCACCGCTCCCGCTCGCGGCCGTGCCGGCTCAGGACGACCAGCCCCAGGGCCCGGGCGACGAGCCGGACCGCCGCCAGGGACGCCTCGGGGACCCCGGCGCCCTCGGCGCGGCCGACGACGACGTGCACGCCGGCCAGTGCCGGCACCTCCACGACCGCGGCGTGCACCCGGCCCAGGCCGGGGACGGCGAAGGACCCGCCGCCGTCGCGCACCACCCGCGCCAGCCCCCGCTCGGGCAGGAAGCGCTGCCCCAGGCCCACCCCGCCGTGGACGTGCGCGCCCTCGCAGACCACCACGACGTCGGCGTCGACGAGGTCGGCGGCCAGGGCTGCGGCCCGGCTCAGGACGTCGCGCTCGGACGTGCCCGCCGACAGCTCGGTGAGGACGTGCTCGAGCAGCTGGCTGGCGAGCCCGACCTGGTCGGGGGTGAGAGCGGCGACGTCCACAGTGGGGTGTCGGCGCCGCGGGGAACGGTGTTGAGGCGTCAGTGCGCCGTTCGGGCGACGGCACCGGCCAGGTCGGCCGCCAGGTCCCCGCGCCCGGCGACGGCCACGTCGTCCAGGTCCAGCCAGCCGGCCAGGTCGCGCAGCTCCGCGGCGAGCTCCTCGGCCGTCCCGGCGGGCGCGGACGGCTCGGCGTGCGCGGCCTCCACGCGCAGCACCCGGCCCGCCCGGTCGGCCTTGAGGTCGACGCGGCCCACGACGTCCTCGCCCAGCAGGAACGGCAGCACGTAGTAGCCGTGGACGCGCTTGTCGCGGGGCACGTAGAACTCCAGCCGGACCGTCACCCCGAAGACCTCCTCGGTGCGGGCGCGGTGCCACACCAGCGGGTCGAAGGGCGTCAGCAGCGCCCGGGCCCGGACGCGGGGGGCGCGGGCCCCGGCCCACCGGTAGGCGGGGCGGTGCGCGGCCCACCCGGCGACCCGGACCGGTTCGAGCTCCCCGGCCTCCACGAGCTCGGCGACGGCGCGCCGGGCCAGGGCGGGGGTGAGCCGGAAGTAGTCGCGCAGCGTGGGCTCGGTGGCCACGCCGGTGGCGCGGGCCGCGATCCGCACGAGGTCGCGGACGGCGTCCTCGGGGGCCGGGACGGGCAGGTCGCGGACGGCGGCGGGCAGCACGCGGGAGGTGAGGTCGTAGCGCCGCTCGAACTGCGCGGTGCGGCCCGCCACGGACAGCCGGCCGGCGAAGAACAGGTGCTCGCAGGCCCGCTTCACGTCCGACCAGTTCCAGCCCCAGTGCTCCTTGGCCCGCGGCGCGGCCGGCCCCAGCGCCGCCTCCAGCTCCCGCGCGGTGCGCGGCCCGGCGCCGGCGACGTGCTCCTCGACGGCCTCCAGCAGGTCGGGGCGCTCGCGGGCGATGGACCGGATGCTGCCCCAGGCGTCGTGGTCGGCGCGCTCCATGCGCCAGCGCAGCAGCAGGTGGGTGGCGGGTGCGACGTAGCTGGCCTCGTGCGCCCAGTACTCCACCAGCCGGCGCGGGCCGCGCTGCGCGGCGCGGTCCACCAGGTCGGCCCGGTAGGGCCCGAGGCGGCTGAAGAAGGGCAGGTAGTGGCTGCGGCACAGCACGTTCACGCTGTCGATCTGCACGACGCCGAGCCGGTCCACGACGCGGCCGACGTGGGCGGCGGTGACGGTGGCCGGGCGGCGGCGGTCGAAGCCCTGGGCCGCGAGCGCCGCCCGGCGGGCCGTGCGGGCCGAGATCTCCTCGATCACGACAGCTCGACGATCTTCTCCCGGACCGCGTAGACGACGGCCTCCATCCGCGAGTGCAGCTGCAGCTTCTCCAGCAGGTTGCGGACGTGGTTCTTCACGGTGTTCTCGCTGATGCCCAGTTCCCCGGCGATCTCCCGGTTGGCCATGCCGCGGGCCAGCAGCCGCAGGACGTCGAGCTCGCGCGGGGACAGCCGCGGCGCGCCGGGCAGGCCGAGGTTGCGCTCCTCGTCGCGCCGGCGCATCGCGTTGAACTCCCCGAGCAGCAGCCCGGCCATCTTGGGGGTGATGAGCGACTGCCCGGTCATGACCGAGCGGACCGCGTCGGCGACGTCCTCGGCGGGCACGTCCTTGAGCAGGTACCCGTTGGCGCCGGCGCGCACGGCGCCGAACAGGTCGTCCTCCTCCTCGGAGGAGGTGAGCATGAGGATCTTGGTGGAGGGGGCGACGGCCTTGATCTGGGCGCAGGCGTCGATCCCGGAGCGCCGCGGCATCCACACGTCCATGAGGACGACGTCGGGCAGCAGCTCCTCGACGCGCTGCACGGCCTCGGCGCCGTCGGAGGCCTCGCCGACGACCTCGAGGTCGTCCTCGGTGGACAGGACCATCTGCAGCCCCCGGCGGAACAGCGAGTGGTCGTCGACGACCACGATCCGGATGGCCTCGCTCATGCCCGTCCCCCTGGTCGCCGTCGGCGTGCGCGTCGGTCGATCTTGGCACGAGCGGCACCGGTGCCACCGCGGAGGCCGCGGTGGCACCGGTGCGGGCGGCTCAGCGCAGCGCGGCCCCGACGGCGGCGGCCGCGAGCGCGGCGTCCGTCGTGCCCCGGTGGTCCTGCTCGGCCTCCTCGGCGGGAGCGGGCTTCACGTCGAGGTGGATGACGCCGTAGTCCCAGCCGCGGCGGCGG
Organism: Kineococcus rugosus; assembly: GCF_050871975.1. Lineage (NCBI taxonomy): Bacteria > Bacillati > Actinomycetota > Actinomycetes > Kineosporiales > Kineosporiaceae > Kineococcus > Kineococcus rugosus. Next base: position 12,083 of record NZ_JBJLSJ010000038.1, read on the forward strand.
TACACCACGCTGGGGCTGCCGGTGGCCGCGTCGACGAACAGGTAGAAGTCGTGGCCCACGAGCTCCATCTCGTACAGCGCCTGGTCCAGGGTCATCGGGTGCGCGTCGTGCCGCTTCTCCCGGATGACGACCGGCGAGGCGTCCGCGACCGCGGCCTCGGGTGCCTCGGCGGTGGGCGGGTGGCTGCCGGCCATGACGGCCGGGGTGGGCACCGCGCCGTCGGCGGCGGCTGCGGGGTCGACCTGCTCGGCCAGCGGGCGGGCGGGGTCGAAGGCGCCGGTGAGGACCTCGTCGGACAGGCCGGCCGTCGCCTGGTGCACCGAGGTGGGCCGGTGCCGGCCGTGGTGGACCTTGCGGCGGTCGCGGGCGCGCCGCAACCGCTCGAGCAGCTTCGTGGTGGCCAGGTCGAGCGCGGCGTAGGGGTCGTCGGCGCAGGCCTCGGCGCGCACCACGGGTCCCTTGTCCCGCACGGTGATCTCGACGCGCTCGCAACTGCTGGCCTGTCGACGGTTCTTCTCGTGGGAAACCTCGACGTCGATGCGCTGGGCGCGCGGGGCGAGCTGGGTGACCTTCGCCTCCAGCTTGTCCTCGACGTGCCGGCGGAACCTCTCCTTGACGTCGGTGTGCCGTCCGGTGACCACAACTTCCACGGGATGCCTCCCTCGTTCGAGCTGGCGGCACCGGCACGTGGGGCCGGCCCGCCTCGGACCGTCACCTCGTGCCGCGAGCCACCCCCCGGGGGTGGGCGCGGTGAGCAGGCGGGCAGGGACGGCGCCGGTGAGCGCCCCGGGTGCCGGGTCCGTCCTCGGACACCGCCGGGGTGCGACCCGCCGTGACACCGTTCCTGGCTGCCATGCACCAACGCTAGACCCCCGGCGGCTCCGGCGCACAGGCGTGCGGCGCCGGGACCGGCTCCCTCACGCGATCGTCACCGTCAGCACGCCCTCCACCCGGGCCCCGCCGGCGCGCAGCGCGCGGACGGCCTCGGCGGCGGTGGCGGTGGTCGTCACGACGTCGTCGAGGACGAGGCAGGGCCGGTCGGGGGGCGGCCCGGTGAGGGTGAAGGCGCCGTGGACGTTGGCGCGGCGGCCGCGGGCGTCCAGGTCGGTCTGGTCGCGGACCCGGCGGACCAGGCGCAGGCACCGCTCGACGTCGACGTCGTGGCCGCGGCGGCGGGCGGTGGCCGCGGCGCGGGCGGCGAGGTCGGCCACGAGGTCCCCGCCGCGGGCGCGGCGGCTGGCGGCGCGGGTGGGGACGGGGACGAGCGCGACGCGGGGGGCCAGCGCGGCGAGCCGGTGGGCGAGGGCGTCGGCCAGGGCGGGGCGCGCCTCGGCGCGGCCGCGGTCCTTCACGGCGAGCAGGACCTGGCGGGCGGGGCCGTCGTGCGGGGCGCAGCCGTGCACGGGGGTGCCGTCGGGCAGGTCGGCGCGGGCCCCGGCGCGCAGCGCCCGCCGGCAGGGCGCGCAGCAGACGGCGCCGGGACGGCCGCACCCGGCGCAGTGCGCGGGCCACACCAGGTCGGCGACCGGGGACAGGGTCGCGGTCAGGGTCGCGGTGAGGGTCGCGGTGAGGGCGCGCACGGTCCCCAGCCTGCCGGGCGCGGCGCGGGCGCGGCGGCGTCGTCCACAGGGGCTCACCCGGGGTAGCTGGGGTCCCGCCCGTCCGCGACGACGATCCAGTCGGCGCCGCTGCGGGTCAGCAGCTTCCCGTCGGCGGTGCCGACGACGAGGTCGCGGTCGCTCCAGCCCCCGGCGACCGACACGGCGCCGGGGACCGGCGGCAGCGGTGCGCTGGGGCCGGAGACCTCGGCCAGCACCGGGACGGTGCTGCCGTCGGGGCGCCGGACCAGCAGCGCGAACCGGTCCTCGACCAGCCACGCCGCGTCGAGGACCTCCCCGGCGCCGGGGGCCAGGTCGGCGCTCGCCTCCCCCAGCCGCAGCGGCCGGCCCTGCCCGTCGCGCACGACGCCGTGGACGCGCACGTGCCAGCCGCCCCCGGCGTCGCGGACCACGACGAGCACCCGCGCCCCGTCGCGGGAGACGCGCAGCCCGGTGAGCGTCCCGCCGAACCCGCCGGGCGGCGGCTCGACGAGGCCGGCGGGCGTGGCGGGGGCCGCGACGGGCACCACGAGCGGCTCGCCGGTGGCGGCGGCCGCGGTCCACAGCCAGCCGAAGCGGTCGACGGCGGGCGGCAGCAGGGGCCCGCGGCCGCTGACGGCCGGTTGCAGCGGCCCCCCGGCGGTCTGCACGCGCGCGACGCGGCCCTCGTCGGTGAGCACGGCGTACGTCGCGCCGTCGGGGGCCGCGGCCGGGTGCGCGGCCCCCTCGGCGCTGCTCAGCCCCGGGCCGGTGCCGGCCACCGGGCGCAGCGCCTGCCGGTCCCAGCGCGAGAGCCCCTCCGGGCCCAGGACGACCAGCCGGGCGTCGGCGGGCACCGCCGAGCGGGGCAGGTCCGCGCCGCGGGACCCGTCGCGGGTCAGCTCGGCGCCGTCGACGGACACGGTGACCTCGGCGACCCCGGGCAGGCCGGTCAGGCTGGCGCGCAGCTGCGCCAGCAGCGTGGAGCGCTGCTCGGGACCGGCCTCCAGGGCCGTGTCGGACAGGTCGACCGTCGCGGTGCCCGCCGCCACCGGCACGGTCCCCACCCGCAGCGACGTGCCGCGGGGCGCGCCGGAGACGACCCCGGGCGCCAGCCACGGCGAGGGCCCCTCCAGCAGGGCCCGCACGATCCGGGTGGCGGTGGAGGAGTCGTAGCCGAACCAGCGGACGTCGGCGACGAGCTGCGGGGACGGCCCGGCCGTGACGAAGTGCACCGGGAAGGAGCGCACGGTCCGCGAGGCGTCCAGGCTGGTCAGGACGACCCCGTCGCCGGGGTCGGCCAGCCGCCACTGCCCGTCCTCCCGGACCAGCCGCACCTGCCGGGTCGTGGGGGGCCCCGGCGCCTGCTCCACGTAGTGCCCGGCGGCGTCGATGACGGCGGCGGTGGTGCTGGACAGGGACACCACGGCCTCGGGGCCGTCGAGGGAGACCAGGGCCAGGTCGGGCGCGGCGGTGACGATGGTCGTGGAGGCGTCCGGCCGCCAGGTCTGCGCGGCGGCCCCGGTGAGGAACTCCCGCGCGACGGCGTGGTCGTCGTCGGAGGACGCCGCGGCCAGCAGGAAGCCGCGGACGACGTCGACGGGCCCGGCCCCGCGGACCGGGCCGTCGGCGATGACCTGCAGCAGCCCCACCCGCGGGTCGGCCTCCACCCGGGACCCGGCGACGACGTCCCCGGAGCGGGGGATGCCGCCGCACCCGGCCACGGCGAGCGCCAGCACCAGGACCAGCGGCGCCGCCGCCCGGCGGCGCCTCACGCCGGGTCCCGGCGCGGGCCCGGGGGCAGCGCGGCGACCGGTTCGCGCCAGCCCACCGGGACCACCGGCAGCGGGGAGCTGCGCAGGGACCGCCCGGCGGTGCGGGGCACGGTCAGGACGAAGTGGCACCCCTGCCCCGGGTGCCCCCACACCTCCAGCCACCCGCCGTGCAGCCGGGTGTCCTCCAGGGCGATCGCCAGCCCGAGGCCGCTGCCGCCGGTGGTCCGCGCGCGGGCCGGGTCGGCGCGCCAGAACCGGTCGAACACCCGGGGCAGCTGCTGGGCCCCCAGCCCGACGCCGTGGTCGCGGACGCCGACGGCGACGGCGTGCTCGTCGCACACCACGGTGACCTCGATGGGGCGGGCCTCGCCGTGCTCGATCGCGTTGCCCACCAGGTTGCGCAGGACCCGCTCGATGCGGCGCGCGTCGACCTCGGCCGTGCACGGGCCGGACGGCTCGGACACCAGGACCTGCGAGCCGCGCCGCTCGGCCAGCGCGGAGGTGAACTCCACGACGCGGTGCACCAGGGCCCGCACGTCCTGCGGGTCCGGTTCCAGCGCCGCGGCCCCGGCGTCGAAGCGGGAGATCTCCAGCAGGTCCGACAGCAGCGTGTCGAACCGCTCCAGCTGGGTCATCAGGAGCTCGGCCGAGCGCGCCGAGGCCGGGTCGAAGCCCTCCCGCGCGTCGTGCAGGACCTCCCCGGCCATCCGGATCGTCGTCAGCGGGGTCCGCAGCTCGTGGCTGACGTCGGAGACGAAGCGGCGCTGGAGCCGGGACAGCTCCTCCAGCTGCTCGATGTGCTGCTGCATCCCGGCGGCCATCTCGTTGAACGCGCGCGCCAGCCGGGCCAGGTCGTCGCTGCCGCGCACCCGCATCCGCTCGTCGAGGTGCCCGCCGGTGAGCCGCTCGGCCGTCCCGGCGGCCTCCCGGACCGGTTCGACGACCATCCGGGCCACGACCCACGCCACCGCCCCCACCAGCAGCACCAGCGCGATGCCGCCGCCGACGAACGTGGTGCGCACCAGCGAGACCGTCTGCTGCTCGCTGGCCAGGGAGTACACGAAGTACAGCTCGTACTCCCCCGCCCGCGGCAGCGTCACCGTCGAGCCCACGACGAGGGAGGGGGCGCCGGTGGCGTCGGGCACGTCGACGATCTGCAGCTGCTGGACGTCGGAGGACACCACGGCGCGGCGCAGGGCCATCGGGACGTCGGCGGCCTGCAGGCCCTCGGAGGCGACGTCGCGCACGACGACCTGGCCGCTGGCGGCGGTGTCCGGCGCGCCGGCCGCGCGCAGCAGGACGACCCCGCGGACCCGGTCGGGCCCGGCGCCCTCCAGGGAGGACACGACGTCCCCGGCGAGCTGGTCGACCTCGGCCGGGCCGGTGGTGGTGGCGGCGTCGAACTGCTGCTGGGCGGTCTGGGCGCTGCGCGCGGCGTCGGCCAGCGCCACCTCCTGCCGCTCGGCGACGAGGCCGTCGGCGATCCCGTCCAGCAGGAACGAGCCGACGCCCACGACGACGGCCAGCCCGAGCATGGTGGTGAGGACGACGACCCGCAGCTGCAGGGAGGCGCGCCAGCGGGCGAGGACCCGGCGCATCGTCAGAGCGGCCCGGCGCGGTACCCCACCCCGCGGACCGTGACGACGATCTCGGGGTGCTCGGGGTCGCGCTCGATCTTCGAGCGCAACCGCTGGACGTGGACGTTGACCAGGCGGGTGTCGGCGGCGTGCCGGTAGCCCCACACCTGCTCCAGCAGCAGCTCGCGGGTGAACGCCTGCCACGGCTTGCGGGCCAGGGTGACCAGCAGCTCGAACTCCAGCGGCGTCAGCGGCAGCGACCGGCCGTCGCGGCGCACAGAGTGCCCGGCGACGTCGATGGTCAGGTCGCCGATGCGCAGGGTCTCCGGCGGGCGGTCCCCGGCGGTGCGCAGCCGGGCCCGGACGCGGGCGACGAGCTCCTTGGGCTTGAACGGCTTGACGACGTAGTCGTCGGCGCCGGCCTCCAGGCCCAGGACGACGTCGACGGTGTCGCTCTTGGCGGTCAGCATGACGATGGGCACGCCGGACTCGGCGCGGATCTGCCGGCACACCTCCATGCCGTCGGTGCCGGGCAGCATCAGGTCCAGCAGGACCACGTCCGGGCGGGTGGCCCGGAACGCGCCCAGCGCCTCGTCCCCGTCGGCGCAGAAGCGGGTCTCCAGACCCTCCCCCTGCAGCACGATCCCCAGCATCTCGGCGAGCGCGGTGTCGTCGTCCACCACGAGGACGCGTCCCCTCATGGGGCCATCCTGCCCCGCCGGGACCGGTCCGCGGTCACCACCACGCCGCGCGCACGCCCCTCTGGCACGATGTGGCGGCATGGGGAGCGATCAGTGGCAGCGCCCGGACGAGGGTCCGGGTGGTGGCCGGGACGGCTGGGACGCCCCCCGGCAGCCCCCGCCCACCGGCTGGGGCCAGGCCCCCGCCGGCCCGGTGGGCACCCCCGGCCCGCCGCAGCGGCCGGTGGCCCCGCGGCCCGGGATCGTGCCGCTGCGCCCGCTGGGGCTCGGGGAGATCTGGGACGGCGCGTTCCGCGCGTTCCGGCAGAACCCGAAGGTCATGGTCGGCCTGTCCGCGATCGTCGTGGTCATCACCTCGATCGCGGGGCTCGTCGCCTCCTTCGTGACGACCCGCGACCTGCTCGGCGTCATCAGCAGCTTCGAGGCCGGTGACGGCTCCGCGGACGAGCTGTTCTCCACGGTGCAGCGCTCGGTGCCGCTGCTGGTGCTGAGCGGGGTGCTGCAGCTGGTCGCGGTGCAGGCCCTCAACGGGATGCTCATCGTCAGCGTCAGCCGCGCCGTCATCGGCCGCACCGTCGGGTTCGGGGAGCTGTGGGCGCTGTGCCGGCCGCGGCTGCTGCGGCTGATCGCGCTGTCGATCGTCATCACCGTCGCCTCGGTGGCCGTGGGTGCGGTGACGCTGGCGCCGGGGATCGCGCTGGTCGCCCTCAGCGGGTCCGACCTCGTCACCGGGGTGGGGGTAGTGGCGCTGCTGCTGGGCGTCCTGGCCTGGGCCGCGGGGGGCGCGTACCTGTGGGTGAAGTGGTCGATGGCGACGCCCGCGATGCTCCTGGAGGGCCTGGGGGTGGGCGCGTCGATGAAGCGGTCGTTCGGGCTGACCCGGCGCTCGTTCTGGCGGCTGCTGGGCATCCAGCTGCTCACCGCCGTCGTCGTGTACTTCGTCGTGGCGGCCGTCTCGGTCCCGTTCGGGGCCGTGGGCGGGGTCGTCTCGGCCCTGTTCAGCGACCCCACCGGCTCGGCGGCGCTCGCCGCGCAGCAGTCGATCGCGACGCTGGGCTCGATGATCGGCAGCATCGTCGCCTACCCGTTCCTGGCGTCGGTGACGGCGCTGCTGTACGTGGACCTGCGGATGCGCCGCGAGGGGCTGGACGTGGAACTGCACCGGGCCGCGACGCGGTGACGGTCCTGCCGCCGACCGCCGCCGGCGCCGTCGCGGTGGCCGTGCCCGTCCAGCCGGACCGGGCCACCGCCCGCGGCTGGCTGGCCGAGGAGCTCGCGGGCCCGGAGTACCGGCAGCAGCAGGGGTCCTGGCTGGCGCGGGCGTGGGACTGGCTGTGGCAGCGGCTGGAGGGCGTGTCCGTGCCGGGCCTGGGGACGGGCTGGACGTCGGTCGTGGTCGTCGTCCTCCTGCTGCTGGCGCTGCTGGTCGTGGTGCACCTGGTGGCGGGCCCGTTGCGGCGCAGCGCCCGGCAGGCCCCGGCCGAGCCGGTGTTCGAGGCCGCGGCCGAGCCGTCCGCGGCGCACTTCGCGCGCGCCGACGCCGCGGCCGCCGCCGGGGACCACGGCCTGGCCGTGGCCGAGCGGTTCCGCGGCCTGGTCCGCGCGCTGGAGGAGCGGGCGCTGCTGGACCCCCGGGCGGGCCGGACGGCCTCGGAGATCGCCGCCCTGGGCGCCCGCGCCCTGCCCGACGCCGCCGACGCCCTGCACCGGGCCGCGCGCACCTTCGACGACGTGCGCTACGGCGGCCGGCCCGCCGCGGCCACCACCGACGAGGACCTGCGGGCCGTGGTGCGGCAGGTGGCCGCCGCCCGGCCCGCCGCCGCCGAACCCGCCGCCGGGCCCGCCGCCGTCGCCGCGGAGCGCGCCGGATGACGCTCGTGCGCCGCTACCGCGGGGTGCTGGCCGTCGTCGCGCTCGTGCTGGCCACCGCCGTGCTCGTCGCGCTGCTGACCCCCCGCAGCGACGAGGCCGAGTTCTCCCCCGAGTCCGTCGCCCCCGGCGGGGGCCGGGCGGTCGCGCGGGTGCTGGCCGACCGGGGCGTCGAGATCGCGCACGTGCGGTCCTGGTCGGCGGCCGCCGGCGCCGCCGGCGCCGGCTCCACGGTCCTCGTCACCCGCCCGGACCTGCTGTCGGAGGGCCGGCTGCGCGAGCTCGCGGCCTCCGGGGCGGACCTGGTGCTGCTGCGGCCCGGCGCGGCGACGCTCGAGGCCGTGACCGGCGACGTCGTCCCGGACGCGACCGTCCCCGACGGGACCGTCCCGGCCGCCGTGCGCGACCCCGGCTGCGACGACCCCGACGCCCGCGCCGCCGGGACGGCCCGCGCCGGCGGCTCCGTCTACACCGCCTCCGGGGACGCCACCGCCTGCTACGGCGGGTCCTGGGTCCGCGCCGGGCTGCCCGGCGGCACCCTCACCGTCGTGGGCCAGGCGGGGCTGCTCACCAACCGGTGGGTCGCGCAGGACGGCAACGCCGCCCTGGCGCTGCGCACCCTGGGCGCGCACCGCGACCTCGTCTGGTACCTGCCGGACCCGCTGGACACCGACTCCCCGACCGTCCCGCTGAGCGCGCTGCTGCCGCGCTGGCTGGGCCCGGCCGGAGCCGTCGTCGCGCTCGCCGCGGCCCTGGCGCTGCTGTGGCGGGGGCGGCGGCTGGGCCGGCTGGTCGCCGAGCCGCTGCCGGTCGTGGTGCGCGCCGCCGAGACCGTCGAGGGGCACGGGCGGCTGTACGCCAGCGCCCGCGCCGGTGACCGCGCCGCGCACGCCCTGCGGACCGCGACGCTGCGGCGGCTGCGCGCCGGGACGGGCCTGGACGCCCGCGCCGGGGTCGCCGACGTCGCCGACCAGGTCGCGTGGATCACCGGCCGCCCCGCGGCCGCGGTCCGCGAGCTCCTCGCCGGCGCCCCGCCCCGCGACGACCCCGCCCTCGTGGCCCTCGCCCTCGCCCTCGACGCCCTCGAACGGGACGTCCGCACCCCCTCACCCAGGAAGGTCGACCAACAGTGACCCAGAGCCCCTCGACCGAAGCCGTCGAGGACGCGCGGCAGGCCCTGCGCGCGGTCCGTCAGGAGGTCGCCAAGGCCGTCGTCGGCCAGGACGCGGCCGTCACCGGCCTCGTCATCGCCGTCCTGTGCCGCGGGCACGTCCTGCTCGAGGGCGTCCCCGGCGTGGCGAAGACGCTGCTGGTGCGCAGCCTGTCGGCCTCGCTGGCGCTGGACACCAAGCGCGTGCAGTTCACCCCCGACCTGATGCCGGGCGACGTGACGGGCTCGCTGGTGTACGACGCCCAGAGCGCCCGGTTCTCCTTCCGCGAGGGCCCCGTCTTCACGAACATCCTGCTGGCCGACGAGATCAACCGGACGCCGCCGAAGACGCAGGCGTCCCTGCTGGAGGCCATGGAGGAGAAGCAGGTCTCGGTGGAGGGCGAACCGCGCCGGCTGCCGGACCCGTTCATCGTGGCCGCCACCCAGAACCCCGTCGAGTACGAGGGCACCTACCCGCTGCCGGAGGCGCAGCTGGACCGGTTCCTGCTCAAGCTCACCCTGCCGCTGCCCCCGCGCGAGGACGAGGTCGAGGTGCTGGCCCGGCACGCCACCGGGTTCGACCCGCGTGACCTGGCCGCGGCCGGGGTGCGGGCCGTCGCGACCCCCGAGCAGCTCGCCATCGCCGCCGACGCGGTGCGCCGCGTGCAGGTCTCCCGGGAGGTCATCGGCTACGTCGTCGACGTGTGCCGCGCCACCCGCGACTCCCCCTCGCTGGCCCTGGGCGTCTCCCCGCGCGGGGCGACGTCGCTGCTGGCCGCCGCCCGCGCCTGGGCGTGGCTGTCGGGCCGCGACTACGTCTCCCCCGACGACGTGAAGTCGCTGGCCCGCCCGACCCTGCGGCACCGCGTGCAGCTGCGCCCGGAGGCCGAGCTCGACGGCGTGAGCGTCGACGCCGTCCTCGACTCGGTGCTCGGGTCCGTCCCGGTCCCCCGGTAGGACGACCCGGTGACCGTCACGGGACGCGCGGCCGGGCTGGCCCTGGCCGGGCTGGTCCTCGTCGTCGCCTGGCCCGGGTGGGCCGCGTTCTGGGTGTGGCTGGTCGTGTGCGTGCTGCTCGTCGCGCTCGACGTCGTGCTCGCCCCGTCCCCGCGCCGGCTCGCGATCACCCGGCCCCCGCTGCCGGCCGTCCGGCTCGGGGAGCCGCGCACCGCCGAGCTGCTGGTGCAGAACACCGGGGACCGGCCGCTGCGCGGGGTGCTGCGCGACGCGTGGGTCCCCTCCGCGGGCGCGCGACGGACCCGGCACCGGCTCGACGTGCCGCCCGGGGAGCGCCGCCGCTTCGAGGTCGTCCTGGTGCCGACCCGCCGCGGGGACCGGCTCGCCGACCGCGTCACCGTCCGCACCCGCGGCCCGCTGGGCCTGGCCGCGCGGCAGCGCTCTACGCCGGTGCCGGGCCGGCTGCGCGTGCTGCCGCCGTTCACCTCCCGCAAGCACCTGCCGTCGCGGCTGGCGCGGCTGCGCGAGCTCGACGGCCGCAGCGCCGTGCAGCACCGCGGCCAGGGCACCGAGTTCGACTCGCTGCGCGACTACGTCGACGGCGACGACGTGCGTTCCATCGACTGGCGGGCCAGCGCGCGCCGGCAGGCCGTCGTGGTGCGGACCTGGCGCCCGGAGCGGGACCGGCGGGTGCTGCTGGTCCTGGACTGCTCGCGCACCTCCGCGGCCCGCCTCGACGGGCCCACCCCGACCGTCCGCCTCGACGCCCAGATCGAGGCCGCGCTGCTGACCGCCGCGCTGGCCTCGCGGGCCGGGGACCGCGTGGACCTGGTGGCGCACGACCGGCGGGTGCGGGCCCGGGTGCGCGGCGGGTCCCGCGGGGACCTGCTGCCCTCGCTGGTGGAGGCCCTCGCCCCGCTGGAGCCGTCCCTGGTGGAGGCCGACTGGGACGCGGTCGCCACCGAGGTCCGCACCACCACCCGGCAGCGCTCGCTGGTGGTCCTGCTCACCGCGCTGGACTCCTCGGTCCTGGACTCCGGGCTGCTGGGGGTCCTGGAACAGCTCGCCACCCGGCACACCGTGGTCCTGGCCGCCGTCGACGACCCGGCGCTGGGCCGGCTGGCCCGGGACCGCTCCGACGCCGAGGCCGTGTACACCGCCGCCGCGGCCGAGACGGCGACCGCGACGCGGGACCGCACGGCGCGGCTGCTGTCGCGGCTGGGCGTGGAGGTCGTGCACGCCGGCCCCGACGGGCTCGCCCCGGCGCTGGCCGACCGGTACCTGGCGCTGAAGGCCGCCGGGCGGCTCTGACGGCTGTGCCCGGTTCGCCGGGGACACGAAACCCGGTGTGGCGCGGGCCGCCCGGGTGCTAGACCTGACTCCCGTGCTGCTCACCCTCCTGCGCGAGCACCTGCGCCCGCACCGCGGGCTGCTGGCGGCGGTCGTGGCCCTGCAGGTCCTGCAGACGGCCGCGTCGCTGTACCTGCCCCGGCTCAACGCCGACGTCATCGACCGGGGCGTGGCCACCGGCGACACCGGGTACATCTGGCGCACCGGCGCCGTGATGCTCGCCGTCACGTTCGTGCAGGTGGTCGCCACGATCGCGGCCGTCTGGTGCGGGGCCCGCGTCGCGATGGCCCTGGGCCGCGACGTGCGGGCCGCGGTCTTCGACCACGTGCTGGGTTTCTCCGGGGCCGAGGTGGGCCGCTTCGGCACCGCCTCGCTCATCACCCGCGGCACCAACGACGTGCAGCAGGTGCAGGTGCTCGTCCTGATGACCTGCACGATGATCGTCTCGGCGCCCGTCCTGTGCGTCGGCGGCGTCGTCATGGCGCTGCGCGAGGACGTCTGGCTCAGCCGGCTCGTCGTGGTGGCCGTTCCCGTCCTGGTCGCGGTGATGGCCCTGGTCATGGTCCGGCTCGGGCCGCTGTTCGGGCAGCTGCAGGAACGCCTCGACGTCGTGAACCGGGTGCTGCGCGAGCAGCTGACGGGGTTGCGGGTCGTGCGGGGCTTCGTGCGCGAGGACGCCGAGCGGGCCCGGTTCGCCAGCGCCAACACCGGCCTGACGGACGTGGCGATCCGCACCGGGCGGCTGTTCGCCGTCGTCTTCCCGGTCGTGGTGCTCGTCATGAACCTGGCGAGCGCGGCCGTCGTGTGGTTCGGCGCGGGCCGCGTCGAGAGCGGGGACCTGCGGATCGGTTCCCTCGTCGCGTTCCTGACCTACCTGGTGCAGATCCTCACCGGCGTCATGATGACGACGTTCCTGGCCGTGGTGGGCCCGCGGGCCGCGGTCTCGGCCGGCCGCATCGGGGAGGTCCTGCGGACGACGCCGAGCGTGCACGAGCCGGAGGTGCCGCTCACCCCGGCGGGGCCGGGGTCGCTGGAGTTCCGGGAGGTGTCGTTCCGCTACCCCGGCGCCGACCGGCCCGTCCTGGACGCCGTCACGTTCTCCGTCGCCCCCGGCCGCACGACCGCGGTGATCGGCTCCACCGGTTCGGGCAAGACCACCGTCGTGAACCTCGCCACCCGCCTCGTCGACGTCACCTCCGGCGCGGTCCTGCTCGACGGCGTGGACGTGCGCTCCGTCGCGCAGGACGAGCTGCGCCGCCGCGTCGGCCTCGTCCCGCAGCGGCCGTACCTGTTCTCCGGGACGATCGCCACGAACCTGCGGTTCGGGCGGCCCGGGGCCACCGACGAGGAGCTGTGGGCGGCGCTGCGCACCGCGCAGGCCGAGGAGTTCGTCCGGGCCCGCCCCGAGGGGCTCGACGCCCCGGTCTCCCAGGGCGGGACGAACGTCTCCGGCGGTCAGCGGCAGCGGCTGTCCATCGCGCGGCTGCTCGTCAGCGACCCCGGCGTCCTCGTCTTCGACGACGCGTTCTCCGCCCTCGACACCGCCACCGACGCCCGGCTGCGGGCGGCGCTGGCCCACGACCGGCCCGGCGCGGCGGTCCTCGTGGTGGCGCAACGGGTCTCCACCATCGTCGACGCCGACGAGATCGTCGTCCTGGAGGGCGGCCGCGTCGTCGGGCGCGGCCGGCACGACGACCTGCTCCGGACGTGCCCGACGTACCGGGAGATCGTGTCCAGCCAGGAGGAGGTGGCGGTCTGATGGCGATGCGCGGCGCGCCCCCGCAGACCTCGGTGGACTTCGGCCCCTCCGCCCGGCGCCTGCTGTCCCGGATGGGCCCGGACGCGGCGCGGCTGGCGCTGGTGCTCGTCCTGGCGCTCGCCAGCGTCGTCCTGACCGTGTGGGTGCCCAAGCTGCTGGGCGAGGCCACCGACGTCGTCGTGGACGCCGCGTTCGGCGGCCTGCCGCTGGACCGCGCGGCGCTGACCCGCACGATCGCGCTGGTCGTCGCGGTGTGCGTGCTGTCGGCGGGCGGGTCGTTCCTGCAGGGCCTGCTGCTGAACCGGGTCGTGCAGCGGACGGTGTTCCGGCTGCGCGCCGACGTGGAGGACAAGCTGCACCGGCTGCCGCTGTCGCACGTCGACTCCACCCCCCGCGGGGAACTGCTGTCCCGGGTGACGAACGACATCGACAACGTCTCCCAGAGCCTGCAGCAGACCGTGTCGCAGGCCCTCGTCTCGGCCCTGACCGTCGTCGGGGTCGTGGTGATGATGTTCACGATCGACTGGCGGCTCGCGCTGCTCGCGCTGGTCGCGGTCCCGCTGACGCTCGTCGTCGTCGCGCTCATCGCCCGGCACTCCCAGCCGCTGTTCGTCACGCAGTGGCGCGAGACCGGCGCCCTGAACGCGCAGATCGAGGAGGCCTTCACCGGTCACGACGTCGTCACCGCGTTCGGCCGCCGCGAGGAGGTCCGGGCCCGGTTCGCGGCGAAGAACGCCGAGCTGTTCACCGCCGGCTCCGGCGCGCAGTTCCTCTCCGGCACGATCATGCCGTCGACGATGCTCATCGGGAACCTGGTGTACGTCGCGATCGCCGTGGTGGGCGCGACGATGGTGACCGGCGGGTCCGTCACCATCGGCGGGGTGCAGGCGTTCGTGCAGTACTCCCGGCAGTTCACCCAGCCGCTGGCGCAGCTGGGGTCCATGGCGAACCTGCTGCAGTCCGGGGTCGCCTCGGCCGAGCGGGTCTTCGAGCTCCTCGACGCCCCGGAGCTGAGCCCGGAGCCGGCCGGCGGGCCGCGCCCGGCCGGCCCGGGCCGCATCGAGTTCCAGCACGTCTCGTTCCGGTACCACCCCGACAGCCCGCTCATCGAGGACCTGTCGTTCACCGCCGAACCGGGCCACACCGTCGCGGTCGTCGGGCCCACCGGCGCGGGCAAGACCACGCTGGTGAACCTGCTGCTGCGGTACTACGAGGTCGACTCCGGCCGCATCCTGCTCGACGGCGTCGACACGGCCGCGATGTCGCGGCAGGACCTGCGCTCGCGGGCGGCGATCGTGCTGCAGGACACCTGGCTGTTCGAGGGGACCATCGCGGAGAACATCGCCTACTCCCGGCCCGGGGCCGGCGACGAGGAGGTCCGGGAGGCCGCGCGCGCCGCGTCGGTCGACACGGTGGTCGCGGCGCTGCCGGACGGTTACGCGACGGTCGTGGACGACGACGCGGGCCGGCTCAGCGCCGGGGAGAAGCAGCTGGTGACGATCGCGCGGGCGCACCTGGCCCGGCCGCAGGTGCTCGTGCTGGACGAGGCGACGAGCTCGGTGGACACCCGCACCGAGCGCGCCGTGCAGCACGCGATGGCGCGGCTGCGGCGCGACCGCACCAGCCTGGTCATCGCCCACCGGCTGTCCACGGTCCGCGACGCCGACCTGATCCTGGTGATGGAGTCGGGCCGGGTCGTGGAGCAGGGCCGGCACGAGGAGCTGGTGGCCGCCGGCGGCGCGTACGCGCGGCTGCACCGGGCGCAGTTCGCCGGTGCCGCGGCGGAGGTCGACTGACCCCGGCCGAAAACCTCCCCGACGCCCCGCACCGAAGGATTAGGCTCACCTCACATGGCTCCACCCCCCTCCCGCCCGGTGCTCGACGTCCTGCGCCGGCACCGCCGCGCGGCCGCCGTCGGCTGCGGGTCCTCGATGGTCCACCAGACGTGCGAGGCCCTCGTGCCGGTCGCGATCGGCCTCGTCGTCGACCGCGTCATCGGCACCGACGACGTCCCGGCGATCCTGCTGTCCGTCCTGGGCGTCCTGCTGCTGTTCGCCGTCCTGACCAGCGCCGGGACGTACGCGTTCGTCGTCATCGACCGCGCCCAGTTCGACGAGGCGCACCACCTGCGCACCGCGGTGGCCCGCGCGGTCCTGCGCGACCCCGCCGTCCTGCGCGACCGGCAGGTCGGGGACGCCCTGTCGGTGGCGACCTCCGACACCCGGCACACCGCCGAGGCCCTCGGGCTGGTCAGCTTCCTGGCCTCGGGCTGCTTCGGGATGGTCGTCGCGGCCGTCGTGCTGCTGCGCATCGACGTCGCCCTCGGCCTCGGGCTGCTCGTCGCGGTCCCCCTGCTGGTCCTGGGCCTGCAGGCCCTCACCCCGCAGCTGGAGGCCCGCGTCCACGACCGCCAGCGCAGCGCGGGGCTGGCCGCCGCCGTCGCCGCCGACCTGCTCGCCGGGCTGCGCCCGCTGCGCGGGTTCGGGGGCGTGCCGGAGGCCGTCCGCCGCTACCACCTGGCCAGCGCCGTCTCGCGCCGCGCGGCCGTCGGCGCCGCGGGGGCCACCTCCGTCGTCGTCGGCGTCAGCACCCTGGCCACCGGGGCGGTCCTGGTCGCCACCGCCGGGGTCGCCGGCGCGTTCGTGGCGAGCGGCCGGCTCGACGTCGGGGAGTTCGTCACCGTCGTCGGGATGGCCAGCTTCCTGGCCGACCCGGTGCGCAACATCAGCTCCTGCGTGCAGCAGCTGGCCGTGTCCCGCGCCAGCGCCCGCCGCGTCGCGGCGCTGCTGGCCCCGCCGGCGCCCCGCGCCGCCGAGGCCGGGACCGCCCTGCCCGCGCCCCTGGCCCCGGCCCTCACCCCGGGCGAGGTCCTGGGCGTCGTGGCGACCGACACCGCCACCGCCGACGCCGTCACCGCGGGCCTGCGCGCCGCCGGTGACGGGCGCAGCACCCTCGTCGAGCCGGCCGAGACGCACCTGCTCGGCGACACCCTCGCCCAGGCCCTGGACTCCGGGCCCGTCCCGGCCGGGCGCGGGGTCGCCCTGGCCGACGCCCTGGCCGCGGCCGCCGCCCCCACCGACCTGGACGCCCCGCTGGCCGACGGCGGCACCAACTTCTCCGGCGGGCAGCGCCAGCGCATCGGCCTGGCGCGGGCGCTGGCCGCCGACCGCGAGGTGCTCGTGCTGCGCGACCCCACGACGGCGCTGGACGCCGTCACCGAGGACCGCGTCGCGGCCGGTGTCCGCGCCCTGCGGGCCGGGACGGGCACCACGGTGCTCATCACGTCCTCGCCGCTGCTGCTGTCGCGCTGCGACCGGGTGGTGCTGCTGACCGGCGACGGCCGGCACGCCAGCGGCACCCACGCCGAGCTGCTGGACCACCCCGACCTCGGCTCCGAGTACGCGGCGGCGGTGGCCCGGTGAGCACCCCCACCCCCGCCTCCTCCCCCGACTCCTCCCCCGTCTCCTCCCCCGCCGGCGCCCTGCCCGTCGCCACCGGCCGGCGCAGCGCCGCCGTCCTGTGGCGCACCGCCGCCGCCCACCCCGGCGAGCTGGCCCGGGCCGTCACCACGACGGTCCTGTCCAGCGCCGGGACCGTGCTGCTGCCGCTGCTGCTGGGCCGGGCCGTCGACGTCGTGCGCGCCCGCGAGTCCCTCGCGCCGCTGCTGGTGCAGCTGTCGGTCGTGGCGGTCCTGACCGCCGTCACCACCGCCCTGGCCCGCCGCGACGCCGAGCGCCTCGGCGCCAGCGTCGCCGCCGACCTGCGCGAGCGGGTCGTCGACCGCTCGCTGCGGATGAACCCGAGGGTCCTGGAACGCGCCGGGGCCGGTGACGTCGCCTCCCGCGTCACCGAGGACGTCGAGCTGTTCACCGCCTCGGTGCAGCTCGCCGCGAACGTCCTGACCTCCGCCGTCACGGTGGTCCTGTCGGCCGTGGGGTTCCTCGCGCTGGACTGGCGCCTCGCGCTGGCGTTCTGCGTCGTGTTCCCCGTCTACGCGGCGAGCCTGCGCTGGTACCTGCCGAAGGCGGGCCCGCTGTACGCCACCGAGCGGTCCGTCGCGGCGCAGCGCTCGCAGGTGTTCCTGCAGTCCCTGCACGGCGCCTCGACCGTGCACGCCTACGGCATGTCCGACCTGCAGGGCGACCGCGTCGAGACCGCCTCGGCCCGCACCGTGGGGGCCTCGCGCAGGGCGCTGGGCACCTTCGCGCGGTTCTCGATGTCCATGAACGGCGCCGAGGCCGTGGGGTTGTCGGCGCTGCTGCTCACCGGGTTCTGGCTGGCCCGCGCCGACCTCGTCACCGTCGGGGCCGTGACCGCCGCCGCGCTGCTGTTCCACCGGCTGTTCGGGCCGCTGGGGGTGCTGCTGCTGTCCTTCGACGAGGTGTCGCGGGCCGCGGCCGCGCTGAACCGGCTCGTCGGGGTCGTCGACCTGCCCGCCGACCCGGCCGCCGACCCGGCCGTCCTGGCCCGCGCCGCCCGGCGCGACGTCGGGATCGTCGTGCGGGGCCTGACCCACTCCTACCCCCACGCCACGACCGGCGGCGAGGCCCCCGACGGGCCGCTGGTCCTGCGCGGCATCGACGTGGAGGTCCCCGCGGGCACCTCGCTGGCTGTCGTCGGGGAGAGCGGGGCCGGCAAGACGACGCTGGCCGCGATCGTGGGCGGGGTGTTCCCCGCCACCGGCGGGACCGTCGAGCTGACCGGGGAGCACGGGCCGGTCGCGCTGGCCGACCTGGACGCCGAGGCGGTCCGCGACCGCATCGGCGTCATCGCCCAGGAGTCGCACGTGTTCACCGGCACGCTGCGCGAGGACCTCACCCTGGCCCGCCCGGACGCCACCGACGAGCAGGTGCACCACGCGCTGGACGTCGTGGGCGCCGAGGACTGGGTCGCCGCGCTGCCCGAGGGGCTGGGCACCCGCGTCGGTCCCGGGGAGCTGCCGCTGTCGCAGGCCCGCGCCCAGCAGCTCGCGCTGGCGCGCCTGGTGCTGCGCGACCCGCCCGTGGTCGTGCTCGACGAGGCCACCGCCGAGGCCGGCAGCGCCGGGGCCCGCGACCTGGAGCAGGCCGCCGTCGCGGTCGTGCGGGGCCGGACCGCGCTCGTGGTGGCGCACCGGCTGAGCCAGGCCGCCGCGTGCGACCGGATCGCGGTCATGGCCGACGGGCTGATCGCCGAGATCGGCACCCACGCCGAGCTGCTCGCCCTCGGCGGCCGGTACGCCCGGCTGTGGGAGACGTGGTCGCGGCCGGCGCACGCCCCGCAGCGGGTGGCCGACGCGTAGGCCCGGCGGCGCCCACCCAGCGCGCCATAACAGAAAGTGGCATTCTCATTACCGTGTGTGAACAGACACCCGCGGTGCGGACGACGCTGCCCCTGCACCCGCGCGCGGCCGGCGAAGCCCGCCGCTTCCTGCGGGCCGCGATCTGCCGGGCGCACGCCGCCTCGGTGCTCGACAGCGCGGAGCTGCTGGTCTCCGAGCTGGTCGGCAACGGGGTGCGGCACGCGGCCCCGCCGATCACCCTGGAGGTGGCCTGCGACGGCAGCAGCGGCCTGCAGGTCCACGTCAGCGACGGCGAGCCGAACGCGCCGGGCCCCCGCCGGGCCGCGGCCGACGCCGAGGACGGGCGGGGCATGACGCTCGTCGACTACATCAGCGACGACTGGGGGGTGCTGCCGCACGCGGACGGCAAGACCGTCTGGTTCACCCTGAGCGCCTGACCCGCCGCCTGACCCGCCGCCTGACCCGGCCGCCGCGCCGGTGTCGCCGGGCCGTCGCCCCCCTGGCACCCTGGCGCGGTGCCTCCCGGACCCCGCCGCCCCCGCGTCTGGCCGTGGCTGCTGCTCGGGATCGGCGGGGCGCTGGCGGCCGGGTACGTCGTGGACGCCCTCGGCGGGCCGTGGTGGGTGCGGGGGCTGCTCACGGGCCTGCTCCTCGGGACCGCCGGCGCCCGGGCGGGGCGGGTCCTGCGGGCGCGGGCGCTGCGCTCGGTGCACGGCGACACCGCGTTCGACGCGGGCGTCCGGTCCCTGGCCTCCCCCAGCGGCGGGATCAGCCGGTCCTGGGGCGCGCTCGGGGCGGCCGTCGTGACCGGTGACGGGACGCTGCGCTGGCGCGGGCGCGAACTGCGCGGCGGGCGGCTCGCCCCGGGCGGGTCGCGCCCGGCACGGGGCGCCGAGCTGCTGTGGCTGTCGCCCGGCTGGCGGGTCTGGACCGTCGAGTTCGACGGCGGCCTGCGCGCCGAGATCGCCCTGGACCCCTCCCGCGCCGACCGGCTGGCGCCGTGGGGGGCGCCGTGAACCCCGCGCACGACCTGACCGGCGACCCGGCCGGCGACCTCGCCGGCGAGCTCGCCGGCGACCTCGCCGAGGGGGTGCGCCGGGGGCGGTTCGGCGGCGCGAGCGCGGCGTGGTCCGGCGCGGACGGCCGGGTGCACCGCGCCGCGGCCGGGACGGTGGCGCCCGGCGACCCGACCCCCGTCACCCCCGCGACCCGCGCGGACCTGGGGCCGCTGACGCGGGTGTGGACGGCGGCGGTCGCGCACGAGCTCGCGCAGGTCGGCGCGGTCGACCTCGACCGGCCCACCGCACGGGGTTTCACCCCCCGCCAGCTCCTGGAGCACACCTCGGGCCTGCCCGCGGGCAGCGACGCGTGGCGGCGCACCGACCTGCGCCCGGCGCAGAAGCTCCAGCGGGTCCTGGACTCCCCGCTGCTGTCGGCCCCCGGGGAGGTGGTCCGCGACTCCGACGTGGGGTTCGTCGTGCTGGGCGACCTGCTGGAGGACGCCACGGGGCAGGGGCTGGACTCCCTCGTCGAGGAGTTCGTCACGCTCCCCCTGGGCCTGGACGGCCCGCGGTTCGGCCCGGTGCCCGGGCCCGTGCTGGGAGCGGGGAGCAGCGCCCCCGGCGACGAGCTGGCCCGGTCGCTGGCCCGTCCGGTGGGTCACACCGGGCTGCGCGGGACCGCCGGGGAGGTCCACGCGCTGGGCCGGGCCCTGCTGGCCGGGACGCTGGGGGGCGGGTGGCGCACCGCCGGCGCGGCCGGGACGGGCTCCCCCGGGGCGTCGCTGGTGCTGGACCCCGCCGCGGGCACCTGCCGGGTCCTGCTGACCGACCGGCCCGCGGCGGCCGGCTGACCGCCGGGGCTCAGCCCGCCGTGGGCACCGAGTCCCCCGCGTACCGCTCCTCCAGGTCACCGGTCTCCCCGGCGCGCGCGGCGGGGCGGCCCAGCAGCAGGCAGTAGCTCCAGAAGACGACCCCGGCGAGCACGCCGATCCCGACCCGCGCCCACGTCGGCAGGCCCGAGGGGGTGACGAAACCCTCGATGACGCCGGAGACGAACAGCACGAACACGAGCCCGAGGGCGACGCCCATCATGGCCCGGCCCTCGGTCGCCAGGGCCACGGACCGGCTGCGCGGGCCGGGTGAGACCCACGACCAGAACAGCTTCAGCCCGGCGCCGGCGGCCACGAACACGGCGGTGAGCTCGAGGATGCCGTGCGGGGCGATGAGCCCGAAGAACAGCTCCCCCCGGCCGTTGTCGATGAGCAGCCCGCCCTGCAGCCCGACGTTCAGGGCGTTGACCGCGAGCGCGACGACGACGGGGACCCCGGCGATGCCGAGGGCCACGCAGGTGGCCGCGACCCAGGCGTTGTTCGTCCAGACCCGGCCGGCGAAGGCGGCGTTGCCGTACTCGGAGTAGTAGCCCGCGAAGTCGGACTCGACGAGCTGGCGGATCTCCTCGTCGGAACCGAACACGCTGGCCTGGGCGGTGGGGTTCCCCGCGATCCACACCCCGGCGACGACGGCGAGGACGGTGGTGAACAGGAAGGTGCCGGTCGTCCACCACCGCAGCCGCCACAGGGCCGCGGGCAGCCCGCGGGTGGCGTAGTGGACCAGCTGCCGCCACGCGGTGTACCGCGAGCCGGTGAGCCGGGCGCGGGCCTTGACCAGCAGCGTGGACAGCTCGTCGAGGAGCACCGGTTCGGACTGGGCCGAGCGCAGCGCCGACAGGTGGGTGGCGGTGCGCTGGTAGAGCACGACGAGCTCGTCGGCCTCGTCGCCGTCGAGGGTGCGCCGGGAGACCAGGCGGCGCAGCCGCGTCCACTCGTGCTCGTGCACGGCCCGGAAGGCGTCGACGTCCACCCGCCGAGGGTATCGGCGGCGGTACCGTCCGGGGGTGCACAGGGTCGCGGTCCTCGTCCTCGACGGGGCGAAACCCCTGGACGTGGGGATCCCCGCGCAGGTGTTCTCGAACCGGCCCTCGATGCCGTACGACCTGCGGGTGTGCGGGGCCGCGCCGGGGCGGGTGCGTGGCGGGGAGGGGTTGTCGTACCACGTCGACTCCGGGCTGGAGACGTTCGCGTGGGCCCAGACGATCTTCATCCCCGGGTACCGGGAACCGGCGGCGACCGAACCGCCGGCCGCCGTCGTGGAGGCGCTGCGGGCCGCGCACCGGCGCGGGGCGCGGCTGGCGGCCATCTCGACGGGGGCGTTCGCGCTGGCCGCGACGGGGTTGCTGGACGGTCAGCGCGCCACGACGCACTGGCACTACACCCGCGCGCTGGCCCGGCGGCACCCGCGGGTGCAGGTCGACGAGAACGTCCTGTTCGTCGACTCCGGTCAGGTGCTGACGTCGGCGGGTGCGGCGTCGGGCCTCGACCTGTGCCTGCACCTGGTGCGCCGCGACCACGGCGTGGGCGCGGCCAACCACGTCGCGCGGCGGCTGGTGGCGGCGCCGTACCGCAGCGGCGGGCAGGCGCAGTACGTGCCGCGCAGCGTGCCGGAGGGCGTGGGCGAGGTGTTCGCCGGGACGCGGGAGTGGGCGCTGGCCCACCTGGACGAACCGCTGACGCTGGACGCCCTGGCCCGGCACGCGCGGGTGTCGGCCCGCACGTTCTCCCGCCGGTTCGTGGAGAACACCGGGTACACCCCGATGCAGTGGGTGCTGCGGGCCCGGGTCGACGCGGCCCGCGAACTGCTGGAGCGGTCCGACCTGGGCGTGGAGCAGATCGCCGACCGGGTGGGGCTGGGGACGGGGGCGAACCTGCGGACCCACTTCCAGCGGATCCTGGGCACGTCCCCCACGGAGTACCGGCACACGTTCTCGGCGTGATCGGGTCAGCCGGTCAGCCGGTCAGCGCGCCCGGGGCGGTCACTGGATGCGGCCGCCGGCGGTCGGCCCGTAGTAGGTGGCGGCGGTCCCGCGGGAGGCGCGGCGCGGCATGACGAGGCCGAGCACGAGCATGCCCAGCCCGAGGGCGAGGTGCAGCCAGTCGTCGGCGGCGTTGAGGGGCACGAAGTTCGCCGCGCTGTCGTCGGCGGTGACCAGGCCGTAGACCCACAGCCCGAGGTAGGCGACCCCGCCGACGACGAGGTACGCCTTGGCCAGCGTCGGGACCCGTGAGAGCGCGACGCCGAGGACGCCGAAGAGCAGGTGCAGGACGTTGTGCAGGACCGACACCTGGAACACCCCGAGCAGCATCGCCCCGGAGTGGTGGCCCGCGCCGCCGAGGGCGCTGTAGTTCGTGGTGATCCCGGGCACGAACCCGAGGACCCCGACGAGGAGGAAGGCGGCGCCGACGAGCAGGGACGTCAGCGACACGGGGGAACGGCTGACGGACAGCCCGGACGTCGTGGTGCGGTCGGCGCTGCGGGCGTTCTCGGTGTTCCTGCTCACGGTCGTCTCCTGGGCTCGGTGGACGCGGCGGGCCCCGGCTCGACCCGTCACCCACGGTAGGCAGGGCGTCGGCGGAGGGCATCTCCGAACGGGGGCGGCCCCCGCACGAGGTGGCGAGAAGCTTGCGGACGATGGCTCCCTCGCCACTGGCCGGGCCCCCCGGCGGCGCCGACCCTGGAGCCATGACTCGGATCGCCATCAACGGGTTCGGCCGCATCGGCCGCAACACCCTGCGCGCCCTGCTCGCCCGCGAGACCGGCCTGCAGGTCGTCGCCGTCAACGACCTCACCGCCCCCGACGCCCTGGCGCACCTGCTGCGCTACGACTCCTCCCTCGGCCGCTTCGACGGCACCGTCGAGGTCGACGGCGCGAACCTCGTCGTGGACGGCCGGGTCATCCGCGTCCTGGCCGAGCGCGACCCCGCGAACCTGCCCTGGGCCGACCTGGACGTCGACCTCGTCCTGGAGTCCACCGGCCGGTTCACCTCCGCCGACGCCGCGAAGGCGCACCTGGCCGCCGGGGCCCGCAAGGTCCTCGTCTCCGCGCCCTCCGACGGCGCCGACGTGACCCTGGCGTACGGCGTGAACACCGACGCCTACGACCCCGCGCGGCACGTCGTCGTCTCGAACGCGTCCTGCACCACCAACGCGCTCGCCCCGCTCGCGAAGGTCCTCGACGACCTCGCCGGCATCGAGCACGGGTTCATGACGACCGTCCACGCCTACACCCAGGAGCAGAACCTCCAGGACGGCCCGCACCGCGACCCCCGTCGCGCCCGCGCCGCCGGCGTGAACATCGTCCCCACCAGCACCGGCGCCGCCAAGGCCATCGGCCTGGTCCTGCCGCAGCTGGACGGCAAGCTGTCCGGCGACTCCATCCGGGTGCCCGTCCCGGTCGGCTCGATCGTGGAGCTCAACACCGCGGTGTCCCGCGAGGTCACCCGCGAGGAGGTCGTCGCGGCCTACCGCGACGCGGCGTCCGGCGCGCTGCGGGGGGTCCTGGAGTTCTCCGACGAACCGCTCGTCTCCAGCGACATCACCGGCAACCCGCACTCGTCGATCTTCGACTCGGCCCTGACCCGGGTCGACGGCCGGCACGTCAAGGTCGTCGCCTGGTACGACAACGAGTGGGGCTTCTCGAACCGCGTGATCGACACGCTGGAACTGCTCAGCCGAGGCTGAGCCGCGGCACCCCCGGCGGGTCGAAACCCCAGACCTGCCCGTAGAACGACAGTTCCGCCTCCAGCGCGGCGGCGACGTTCTCGGCCCGCCGGAACCCGTGCTGCTCGCCGGGGAACACCACCAGGGCGTGCGGCACCCCCCTGCGGCGCAGCGCGTCCGCGAACGCGCGGGCCTGGTTCGGCGGCACCACCGGGTCCTGCTCGCCCTGCAGCAGCAGCACCGGGCGGTCCAGCCCGTCGACGTGGTTCAGCGGGGCCCGCTCGGCGTACACGTCCGCCGCCTGCGGCAACGGGCCCACCAGGGAGTCCAGGTACCGCGACTCGAAGTCGTGGGTGTCGCGCACCAGCGCCCGCAGGTCCGCGACCCCGTAGCAGCTCGTCCCGGCCGAGAACGCGTCCGTCCCCGTCAGCGCGGCCAGCACCGTGAAACCCCCGGCGCTGCCGCCGCGGATCGCGACCCGCCCGGGCGGGGCGAGCCCCTGCTCCACCAGCCACCGCGCGACCGCGGCGCAGTCCTCCACGTCGACGACGCCCCAGTTCCCGTCCAGGGCCTCCCGGTAGGCCCGGCCGTACCCCGTCGACCCGCCGTACTGGACGTCGACGACGCCGAGCCCGCGGGAGGTGAAGAACGCGACCTCGGGCGAGCAGGCCGCCTGCGACTGCGCCGTCGGCCCGCCGTGCACGAACAGGACGTGCGGGGCCGGGCCGGGGTCGGGGTGGTCGGGGTGGGTCGGGGGGTAGTGGTGCGCGTGCACCGTGCGCCCGCCCGCGCTCGGGACCTCCAGCGCCCGCGGCACGGGCAGGAACCCCGCCTCCGGTGCCGGTGCCGACGCGCGCACCACCTCGACCGCGCCCGCACCGCCGCCCGGGCCGGGGACGTCCACCAGCACCACCGCCGGCGGGCTCGTCGGGGACGCCGCGACCGCGGCGACCCGCCCACCGCCCGCGGCCAGGGCCGGCGCGTACGCGGTGAACGGCAGGTCCAGGGGCGTCAGGCGGCCGGTGCGGCGGTCCACGACGTCCAGCCGGTACCCCACCCCCGCCGCGTGGACCAGCGCGACGCGGTCCTCGTCCAGCGCGGCCCACGACGTCGTCGCGAACGTCCACGGCGGGAAACCCTGCTCGGCGGCCTCGGGGTGGACCGGGCGCACGCGCGCACCACCGGATCCCTCGCGCACCTCCAGCAGGTTCCACCAGCCGCTGCGGTCGCCGACCACCAGCACCGTGCCGTCGGGGGTGAAACCGGGGTGGACCAGGGACTCGCGCCGGTCCCCGCCCAGCAGCACCCGCGGCGCGGACAGCGCGCCCCCGGCGAGGTCGGCCGTCCACAGCAGCGTCCGCTGCCACGGCATGTCCGGGTGCTCCCAGCTGATCCACACCAGCCGCGTCCCGTCCGGGCTGACCCGCGGGGCCGCGAGGAACCGCGGGCCGGCGAACAGCTCCCGCGGCCCGGACCCGTCGAGCGGGACGTGCACGAGGCTGCGCCGCGGCCACCCGGGGCGGTGGTCCTCCGCGACGAGGACCACCCCCTCGCCGCACGGCGCCGGGTCGGCGTACCGGACGCCGTCGGCGGGCACCAGCGGCCGCGGCCGCGCCCCGGGGGCCTCGACGGCGAACCAGCGCTGGTCGGCGGCCGAGGCCAGCACCGCCCCGCCGCCGGGCAGCAGCCCCCACGCCCCGCCGCCGTACTCGTGCACGCGGGTGCGGGCGTCCAGGGCGGGCGCCGCCTCCCGCACCCGCCCGTCGGGGCCGCGCCGCACCAGCGCGACCCGGCCGTGCTCGGCGGGACGGCCCTCGGCCCACCACAGCGCCCCGTCCGCGGCCAGCGCCACCCCCGACAGCCGCCGCCCGGCGGCGGCGACGTCGGCGGCGCGCAGCGGCGACGCCCACGCCCCGTGGGGTGCGGCGCGGGGCCCGGTGCGACGCTCGGCACCTCCCACCCGGTCACCGTAGCCCCGGGTACCGTGACCGGGTGAGCCTGTCCTCCGGGGAACCCGTCGGTGAGATCGTCACCGGGGAGGCCGTCGTCCTGGGGCTGCGCGCCGCGTCGTTCGCGTCCCGGATGCTGGCCGCCCTCCTGGACGCCGTGATCGTCGGGATCGTCCTCGTGGCCGCGATCCTCGGGGCGTCGTCGCTGCTGAGCGACAGCACCGAGGCGACGGTGACGGCGATCGGGCTGGCGCTGAGCGTGCTGTGCCTGGTCGGCATCCCCACGGCCGTGGAGACCGCCACGCGGGGCCGCTCGGTCGGCAAGCTCGTCCTGGGGGTGCGGGCCGTGCGCGACGACGGCGGCCCGGTCCGGTTCCGGCACGCCCTGGTGCGGCACGTCGTGGGGTTCTTCGAGCTGTGGGCGCTGGCCGGCAGTCCCGCGATCGTGTGCTCGCTGGTCAACGCGCGCGGCAAGCGGGTCGGCGACCTGCTCGCCGGGACGTACGTCGTGCGCGAGCGCACCGCCGCCCGGCACGTGCCGCTGCCGCCGATGCCCCCGGAGCTGGCGGGCTGGGCCCGGACCGCCGACATCGGGCGGCTGCCGCTGGCGACGGCGACCGCGGCCCGGCAGTTCCTGGCCCGCACCGCGAGCCTGAACCCGGCCTCGCGGGCCGCGCTGCGCGTCGAGCTCGCCGACGCCCTGCTGCCGCACGTCTCCCCCGCCCCGCCGCCGGGCACCGACCCCGAGCGGTTCCTCGTCGCGGTGCTCGTCGAGCGCCGCGACCGCGAGCTGACCCGGCTGGAGCGGCGCGAGGCCCGCACCCGCGACCTCGAACGGTCCATCGGGCGGACCTGACCCCCACCGCGGGAGCCTCCCGGGAGGCGGCCCTCACAGCAGCGGCAGGACCTCCTCGCCCGACCAGGGCCGCAGCCGCAGCTCCGTGCGGGTCAGCGGCAGCCCCGCCTGCGGCCAGCTCACCGTGAGGGTGAGCCGGCCGTCGGTGGGCAGCACGTCCACCCAGAACCAGGCGTCGAGGTCGTAGGCGTCCTCCCCGGCCGAACCGCTCGCCTGCGCCGGGTCGGCCAGACCCTCCCGGCCGGCGACCTCGATCGCGACGACCGGTTCGGACCAGCCCTGGGGGCCGTCCTCCCCGACGTCGCCCCACGCGCTCTGCCGGGCCGCCGCCTCGGCCTGGACGCCCTCGGCCCGCAGGACGAACGGCAGCCACAGGCCGTCGGCGTGGGCGAAGACGCACCGCAGCCCGGCGACGATGCCCGTCGCCCGGGCCAGGACCACCGGCCCGTGGACGACGGCGCCCAGACCCTCGGGGGCGACGGCCGGTGGCCAGCGGTGCGGTCTCACCCGTCGATGATGTCGGACCTCAGCACCGTCGTCGACCACTCCCCCACCAGGAGCTCGGCGACCTCCCGGCCGACCTCCTGCTGCGGGTCGGAGGACACCACGAGCTTCCACGGACCGCCCGGCGCCGGCGGCACCGTGAACTCCACGGGGTTCGTGGCCCCGTTCACCAGCAGCAGCACCGTCGGGGACCCCTCGGCGGCGAACTGCACGGAGTACGCGCGGGCGTTCGCGTCGTCCCACTCCTGCTGGCCCATCGGTTCCCCGTCGGCCCGCAGCGACACCGTGTTCGGGCCGAACCACGTCGGGCGCAGCGCCGGCGTCTCGCGGCGCAGCCGCAGCAGCTCCCGGGTGAACCCCAGCAGGTCCCGGTCGGCCGAGGCCCAGTCGAACCAGGAGATCTCGTCGTCCTGGCAGTAGGCGTTGTTGTTGCCGCCCTGGGTCCGGCCGAACTCGTCGCCGCCGAGCAGCATCGGCACCCCGGAGCTCAGCAGGAGCGTCGTCAGCAGGTTCCGCCGCTGCCGGGCCCGCAGGGCGTTGACGCCCTCGTCGTCGGTCGGGCCCTCCGCGCCGCAGTTCCAGGACCGGTTGTCGCTCTCGCCGTCCCGGCTGCCCTCGCCGTTGGCCTCGTTGTGCTTCTCGTCGTAGGCGGTGAGGTCGGCCAGGGTGAACCCGTCGTGGGCGGTGAGGAAGTTCACGCTGCACAGCGGCGAGCGCCGGTCGGCCTCGTACACGTCGGGGCTGCCGGTCATGCGCTGGGTCAGCGCCCCCAGCGTCCCCTGCCCGCGCCAGAAGTCGCGGACGTCGTCGCGGTACTTCCCGTTCCACTCCGACCAGCGGGCCGGGAAACCCCCGACCTGGTAGCCCTGGGTGTCCCACGGCTCGGCGATGAGCTTGACCGGGGCCAGCACCGGGTCCTGGTGGACGATGTCGAGGAACGCGGAGTGCACGTGCGCGTCGCCCCACTGGCGGGTCAGCGTGGTCGCCAGGTCGAAGCGGAACCCGTCGACGTGCATCTCGCTGACCCAGTAGCGCAGCGAGTCCAGGATCAGCTGCAGCGCGGCCGGGTGGGAGACGTTGAGGGAGTTCCCGGTGCCGGTGGTGTCGAAGTAGTTCTCCGGCTCCTCCTCCACGACCCGGTAGTAGGACCCGTTGTCGATGCCCTTCAGCGACAGCGTCGGGCCCATGTGGTTGCCCTCGGCGGTGTGGTTGTAGACGACGTCGAGGACGACCTCCAGGCCCGCGGCGTGCAGGGCCTTGACCATCTCCTTGAACTCCCGGACCTGGGAGCCGTCGTCGCCCGCGGCGCTGTACTCGTTGTGCGGGGCGAAGAAGCCGATGGAGTTGTAGCCCCAGTAGTTGCGCAGGCCCTTCTCGGCCAGGTGGGAGTCCTGGACGAACTGGTGCACGGGCAGCAGCTCGACGGTGGTGACCCCGAGGTCCACGAGGTGCTGGATCGCGGCCGGGTGCGCCAGGCCCGCGTACGTCCCGCGGATCTCCTCCGGGACGTCGGGGTGCTGCTTCGTGAAGCCCTTGACGTGGACCTCGTAGACGACGGTGTCGGCCAGCGGGACCCGCGGGGCGGTGTCGCCGTCCCAGTCGAAGGCGGGGTCCACCACGACGGCCTTGGCGACGGAGGCGGCCGAGTCGGCGTCGTTGCGCTGCTCGGGGTCGTCGAACGTGTGCCCGAACGTCTCCTCCCCGGCGCCCCAGGAGCCCTCGACGGCCCGGGCGTACGGGTCGAGCAGCAGTTTCGCGGCGTTGTGCCGCAGGCCCTCCCCCGGTTCCCACTCCCCGTGGACGCGCAACCCGTACCGGGTGCCGACCCCTCCGGGGACGAGGCCGTGGAACACGTGGCCGGTGCGCTGCGTCAGGCGGTGGGCCGTCTCGGCGCCGGCGGGGTCGAAGACCGCGACGTCGACGGCCTCGGCCGTCTCGGAGTACACGGCCACGTTCAACCCGTTCTCGCGCAGCGAGACGCCGAGGGGGTAGGGGGTGCTGTCATCCACCGATCGATCGTGCGGCCCGCACGGCGTTCCCGCGCGCTGAACTACTCCTGCACCTCCCGGCGGGTCCGCAGCCGGCCCGTGGCCCACAGCAGCCGCCAGCGCGCCCGGACCCAGAGCCACCAGCGCAGCCGGCCGCCGTCCAGGCCCTGCTCGGTCTGCTGCCAGCGGCGGACCTCGCGCGCGTGGTACTTCAGCGCGACCAGGACGCACCCGCGCGCGAACGCGGCCAGCACGGCGACGCCACCGAGGATGGTGGCCCAGGAAGCGGCGTCCTCCAGCGACATCCGGGACACTGTGCCAGCCACGACGACGCCCGGCACCCCGAGGGGGTGCCGGGCGCGCCGGGTCCGGGACCGGTACCGGTACCGGGTGATCGGTACCGGGTGATCAGTACCGGTAGTGGTCCGTCTTGTACGGGCCGGCCACGTCGACGCCGAGGTAGTCGGCCTGCGACTTGGTCAGCTCGGTCAGCCGCACGCCCAGGGCGTCCAGGTGCAGCCGGGCGACCTTCTCGTCCAGGTGCTTGGGCAGGCGGTGCACCCCGATCGGGTAGCTGTCCGGCTTGGTGAAGATCTCGATCTGGCCGAGGACCTGGTTGGCGAACGAGTTCGACATGACGAAGCTCGGGTGGCCCGTCGCGTTCCCCAGGTTCAGCAGCCGCCCCTCGGACAGCACGATGACGTTGTGCGCCGGCACGTCCCCGGAGGCGGGGATGCGCCACTCGTGGACCTGCGGCTTGATCTCGACCTTCTCCACGCCCGGGATGCGGGCCAGGCCGGCCATGTCGATCTCGTTGTCGAAGTGGCCGATGTTCCCGACGATCGCCTGGTGCTTCATCCGCGCGATGTCGGCCGCCATGATGACGTCCTTGTTGCCGGTCGCGGTGATGAAGAGGTCGGCGGTCTCCACGACGTCGTCGAGGCGGACGACCTGGTACCCGTCCATCGCGGCCTGCAGGGCGTTGATGGGGTCGATCTCGGTGACGACGACGCGCGCGCCCTGGCCGCGCAGGGACTCCGCGCAGCCCTTGCCGACGTCGCCGTAGCCGCACACGACGGCCGTCTTGCCGCCGATGAGGACGTCGGTGCCGCGGTTGATCCCGTCGATGAGGGAGTGGCGGGTGCCGTACTTGTTGTCGAACTTCGACTTGGTGACCGAGTCGTTGACGTTGACCGCCGGGAAGGGCAGGACGCCGCCGCGGTGGTACTCGGCCAGGCGCAGCACGCCCGTCGTGGTCTCCTCGGTGACGCCCTGGATGCCCTCGGCGATGCGCGTCCAGCGCTGCGGGTCCTCGGCGAGGGACTTCCGCAGCAGCTCCAGGACGACGGCGTACTCCTCGGAGTGCTCCTCGGTGGTCGCCGGGACGACGCCGGCGGCCTCGAAGCGCTTGCCCTCCAGGACGAGCATGGTGGCGTCGCCGCCGTCGTCGAGGATCATGTTCGGGCCGACGCGGTGGCCCTCGGCGTCGGTGCCCCAGTCGAAGATCCGGTCGGCCAGCGCCCAGTACTCCTCGAGCGTCTCGCCCTTCCAGGCGAACACGGGCACGCCCGCGGGCTCCTCGGGGGTCCCGGTGCCGACGACGACCGCCGCGGCGGCCTGGTCCTGGGTGGAGAAGATGTTGCAGCTGGCCCAGCGGACCTGCGCGCCGAGGGCGACGAGGGTCTCGATGAGGACGGCCGTCTGGACCGTCATGTGCAGGGAGCCGGCGATGCGGGCGCCGGCCAGCGGCTGGGAGTCGCCGAACTCGGCGCGCAGCGCCATCAGCCCGGGCATCTCGTGCTCGGCCAGACGCAGCTCGTGGCGTCCGGCCTCGGCCAGGGAGAGGTCCCGGACCCGGTACTCGAAAGACATGGAAGCCCTCTCGTGCGGTTCGTGACGTTCCCGGCGCAGCCCCTCTGGGCCCCTCGCGGCATCACCGCACGCCGGAGCAGTTCCCAGGGTACGCGCCGGGCCGCCGCCGGGCCCCCGGCCTCAGGCGAGGGCGGGCACCGGCGGGGCCGGTGCGGCCGCGGCGACCGGGACCCCCGCCGTGCTGCGCACCGGCAGGGTGAACCAGAAGACGCTGCCGCCGCGCGGGTCGTCCTCCAGGCCGATGTCCCCGCCCAGGCGCAGGGCGATGCGCCGGCACAGGGCCAGGCTGAGGTGGTTGCCGCCCAGCTCCACGTCGGCCGCCTCGCCCGCGAACGGCTCGAAGACGCTGGCGCGGCGGTCCGAGGGCACGCCCAGGCCCCGGTCGCGGACCTCGATGCGCCAGACCTCCCCGCGGAAGCGGGAGCCGGTCAGCTCCGCGCCGAGGGTGACGACGGCCGGCTGCCCGGCGGGGGCGTGGACGACCGCGTTGTCGACCAGGCGCGCCAGCAGCTGGTGCAGCAGCCACGGCTCCCCCACGACCTCGGGCAGCGGGCCGACCTCGATCCGCGGCTGCAGCTCCTCGGGCAGGTGGGCGCTCAGGGCCTCCTGCTCGTCGGCGACGAGCGTGCCGGTGGCGAACAGGTCGACGGCGCGCTCGGACAGCGCCATCTCGCTGACCTGCGCGTACAGCAGCAGGTCGTCCACGAGCCGGCGGGCCCGGTCGAGGCGGCGGTCCACGGCGTCGAGCCGCTCGTGCCAGTCCGCGGACGTCCACGACTCGGTCTCGCGGGCGGCGTCGGCCAGGGCGGACAACCGGGACAGCGGCAGCCGCAACCGGTCCGCGACGACGGTGGTGTAGGCGCCGAGCTCGGACTCGCGGGTCCGCAGGGCCTCCTCGCTGCGGCGCCGGGAGGCCACCTCCGCGGCGAGGTCGAGGGTCGCCTGCTCCACCTTGCGCCGGGCCCGCTCGCGGCCGGCGGTCACCGAGAACAGCAGCGCGGCCAGCAGCAGCGACGCGGCGCCACCCGCGGCGAAGGCGACCACCGGGCCCTGGCCGACCTCCTCGGCGTGGGCGCGGGCCGTGGGCGTCACCTGCAGCCGCCACCGGCGCGAGGCGGCGATGACGTCGGCGCCGGTGGAGTGCTCCGCCAGCGCGGCCTCGGGGTCGACGACGGTGAGCTCCTTCGGGTCCGCCGCGTCCGTGGTGTCCCACAGCGTCAGCTCCGCCCCCAGGGCGCTGGGCCGTTCCGCGGTGGACTCCAGGACGGTGCCGGTGCGGAACGCGGCGGAGACCCAGCCGCGGAAGGCGCCCTTGTCGGCCTGGCCGGGCCCGCCGACGACGGGGGCCACGAACAGGACGGACTGCTGCTGCTCCTCGACCGGCAGGGAACGGTCGGCGATGAGGACGTAGGGCGCCGTCACGGCGACCCGCCCGGTGTCGCGGGCCGCCGTCGCCGCCGCGGCGATCTGCGGGACCGCGGCCGCGTCGGCGCCGAGGGAGGACCCGACGGCGTCCACCGCGCGGTAGCTGACGACGAAGCGGTGCTCCCCGATCGTGACGGGCTGGGGCTTGAGGGTGAGCTGCGTGCCGAGCTGGGCCCGCAGGTCCTGCTGCGCCCGGGCCACGGCCTGCGGGTCGTCGGCGACGGGGACGGTGTAGGACAGGTTGGCCACGCCCGGCAGCGAGGTCATCGTGGCGGTGAGGTCCTGGAACTGGTCGTCGGTGAGCGCCGGCTGGTTGCCCACGACGGCGGCCAGCGACTCGAGCGTGCTGGTGTAGCTGCGGACCGCCTCGCCCAGCGCGGTGGCCTCACCGGCGGCGAGCTCGTCGGCGGCGACGCGGGCGTGCTCCGTCCCGGAACGCTCCAGCACGTGGCTCACGACGGCGCTCGACCCGATCCCGGCCCCCAGCAGCGCGAGGGGCAGCCCGAGGACGGCGGCGCGGTGGGCCAGCAGACGGCGGCGGGACCCGCTGGTCCCCGCGGAGGTGTCGGTCACCCCCTCCCCATCGGCATCCCCGCTGCCGCGCTGCAGCCTGTTCGCTAGTACCTGCCTCGGGGAACTTCTACTACTCGTTCAGCCCCTCAGGGACCCCGAGCCGGTGGCCGATGCCTCTCCCGTGAGCATGGTCGAACTGGCGAGGCGCGCCCCGTCCCCGGCACCGGGGACGGCGGTGCTGCGCACCGTCGCCCGCCCGCCCGCCGCCCGGGGGGCGGCCGACACCTCGCTGCGCCGCAGCGCCCGCCAGGTCGTCGAGGCCCTCGCGGCGAGCAGCGGGCTGGACACCTGGTACCTGGGACGCCTGGACGGCGCCGCGATGCTGCCGCTGGCGGTCTCCGACGAGGCCACCGGCGTGCTCGTGGGGCGGCGCATCCCGTGGTCGGACACCGTGTGCCGGCGCATGGTCAACGGCCTGGGACCGGCCGTGGCCCCCGACATCACCCTCGTGCCGAACTACGTGCGGGCGCCCTCGGCGATCGCGCTGCGGATGACCGCCTACGCCGGCACGGCGCTGCGCGACGACAGCGGCCGGCTGCTGGGGGCGATGGCCGGCTGGAGCTCGCGCCCCGGCACGGTCCCCACCCCCGGCCTGGAGGCGCTCATGGACGCCTTCGCCGCGCTCCTCACGCAGACCCTGGCCGCCGAGGTCGCCGCCGACGACGCCCAGCGCGAGGCCGAGCGGCTGTCGGTGCGCCGCGACGCCTCCGACAAGGTCACCGCGCTGTCCAGCCGCGTCGGCTGGGGTTCGCTGCTGCAGCAGGAGGACCGGCGCACCGCCGAGCGCGGGCTGCCGGTCGCCCTGCTCGTCGTCGACATCGGCCGCGTCCGCTCCTCGACCCGGTTGCAGAAGGCGACCGAGACCGTCGTGCGGGCGCTGCCCGAGGCCACCGTCTCCCGCCTCACCGCCCGCCAGTTCGGCGTCATCCTGCCCGACGTCGAACCCGACGAGGTCGACGCCACCGCGCGCGAGGTGGCGACGAGCCTGCGCGCCGCCGGGTTCGACGCCACCACGGCCTGGGCCGCGTCCGGGGAGGCCGCGGACCTCAGCACCGTGTGGACCCTGGCCGAGCAGCGCCTCTACCGGGCCCGCCGCGACGGGGACGGCGCGTGAGCGCCGCCGCCGCGGCGCCCCGCGCCGCCCGCGCCGCCCGCGTCGCCGGCACCCTGCGCGGGATCGGCCCGGTGCGCTGCGCCCTCACCGCCGGCCTGCTGGTGGCCACGGTGGTCCTGCTCACCCACGACCGCGCCGTCCGGCACGCCGAGGCGTGCGCGTCGGCGCTGCTGGTGCGGACCGCGTGGGACAGCGGCGCCCGCTGCGTGGCGGACAACACCCTCTACCGCGTCGACGGGCTGCTCGTCGGGCACACCGTGACCATCGGGTGCAGCGCCGTCGTGCTGCTCGTGCCGTTCGTGGCCGTCGCCGCGCTGCTGCTGCCGGTCCGGCGGATGCCGGCCGTCGTCACCCTCGGCGCCCTGGGTTTCGCCGCCCTCGTCGTGGCGGCCGTCAACCAGCTGCGGTTGCTGACCATCGCCTCCGGCGTCCACTTCTGGGGGCTGGAACGCGGGTACGGCCTCACGCACGTCCTCGGCGGCTCGATCGTCAGCACCGTCGGGATCGTCCTGGGCGGGCTGACGTTCCTCGTGCTGCTGACCCGCGGGGCGCAGGTGGTGCGCCGTGGGTAGCAGCGTCCACCTCGGCCTGGCCCTGCTGAACACCGCGGCCTTCGTGCTGTGCGTGCTGTTCCTCAGCTACGTGGTCGTCGTCCTGCGCCCGTTCCTGCGCCACCGCGAGGTGGAGCTCGGGGACCGGGCCGACTTCGACTGGCACATCCTCATCCCCTGCCTGAACGAGGAGACGGTCATCGTCGGGACCGTGCAGCACCTGCTGGACACCTTCCCCGAGGCGACCGTGTGGTGCATCGACGACGACTCCCGCGACCACACCCACGAGCTGATCACCTGGCTGGCGACCCGGCACGAGAAGGTCCGCGTCGTCAGCCGCCGCCCCCCCGAGGCCCGCAAGGGCAAGGGCGACGCCCTGAACGACGCCTACCGGCGGATCTGCGCGGAACTGCCCGAGGGGGCCGACCGCTCCCGCGTCGTCGTGGGCGTCGTCGACGCCGACGGGCGCCTGGAGCAGTTCTGCCCCGACGTGATCGCCGGCCCGACGCTGTTCGGGGACCCGACAGTCGGCGCGGTGCAGGTGCAGGTGCGCATCACCGAGGACGTCGACGCCCTCGTCGGGACCGACCTGGACCGCCTCGTGGGTTCGCGGGCCCGCACGAAGGGCGACCACATCCTGGTCCGCCTGCAGGACCTGGAGTTCGCCGGCCCCATCGCCGCCATGCAGTTCCTGCGGCGGCGCACCGGCAGCGTCGCGATGGGCGGCAACGGGCAGTTCACCCGGCTCACCGCCCTCGACGACGTCGCCCGCGAGAACGGCACCCCGTGGCACGGCGCGCTGCTGGAGGACTTCGAACTGGGGCTGCACGTCCTGCTCGCCGGTCACCGCACCGAGTACTGCCACGACACGTTCGTGGCGCAGGACGGCCTCAGCGCGGTGAAACCCCTGCTGCGCCAGCGGACCCGGTGGTCGCAGGGGAACATCCAGTGCCTGCGCTACCTGTGGCGCGTCCTGAACTCCGAGCGCATCTCCATCCCGGGCGCGCTGGAGATCGCGCACTACATGTGGGTCCCGTTCTCCCAGGTGTTCGGCAGCGTCGTGTTCCCGCTGACGTCGGTCGTCACCTGCTACTACGCCTTCACCGACCCGCAGGGCCCGGACCGGTGGCTGCTGGCCGGCGCCTGGGGCCTGATCCCGCTGGGCCTGCTGTTCGGGGTCCTCCCGCACGCCCTGTGGGGGTTCTTCTACCGGACGCACTGCGGCACGTTCGTCACCCGCCGCGGCGCCCTGTGGATGGCCGTGGCGAACATCGGCTACGGCTACCTGCTGCAGATCTGCGCCTGGCGCGCGCTGTTCCGCGTCCTCAAGGGCCACACCGAGTGGCACAAGACCGCCCGGGCCAACGACCGGCCCGTCGTGGAGCCCCCCCCCCCCGCCCCCCCCCCCCGCCCCCTCCCCCTACCCAGGAGCTGATGTTGCGACAATGACCACACCACACCCCGCCGCCCCTTGGGTGGGGTGGTGAAGGCCGGGGGGGCG
>NZ_JBJLSJ010000039.1:0-44207 GCF_050871975.1 Kineococcus rugosus
ACCTGAGCTCCACACCCTACCCCCCCACCCCCCCCCCCGGCCCCCCCCCCCCCCCCCCCCCCCCCCCCCCCCCCCCCGCCGGGGTGCGGGTGCGGGTCGTGGAGGCGCTGCGGGTGGACTCCTCCACCCTCACGCTGGACGACGCGTGGACGGTCGTGACCCGCGTCCACGCCGCGCTGGCCGACCCCGGCGTCGCCGGGGTCGTCGTCCTGCACGGCACCGACTCCCTGGCCGAGACGGCGTACCTGCTGGACCTGCACCACGCCGACGCCCGCGCCGTCGTGCTCACCGGCTCCCAGCGGACCTCCGACCACGCCGAGACCGACGCCCCCGCGAACGTGCTGGCCGCGCTGCGGACGGCCGTCACCGGCTCCGGCGTCCTCGTCGCCTTCGGCGGGCGGGTCCTGCCCGCCGCGGGGGTCGTGAAGCGGCACACCACCGACCTCGACGCGTTCGCCGCCCCCGACGGCCCGCTGCCCCGCGCGGTCCTGCCCGCCGCCGACGGCCCCTGGCCCCGCGTCGACGTCGTCACCGCCCACCCCGGGGTGGACGGCGTCCTGCTGGACGCCTGCGTCGCGGCCGGGGCCGGCGGGGTCGTCCTGGAGGGGCTGGGGTCGGGCAACGCCACGCCCGCCGTCGTCGCCGCCGTCGCGCGGGCGCGGGCCGCGGGCGTCGCCGTCGTCCTCACCACGCGGGTCCCCGCCGGGCCCGTCGCCACCACCTACGGCGACGGCGGCGGCGGCGCCGACCTCGCCGCCGCCGGGGCCGTGCCCGCGGGCCGGCTCAAGGCCGGGCAGGCCCGGGTGCTGCTGGCCGCGCTGCTGCGCGCCGGGGCCGGCGACCTCGCCGCGGGCTTCGCCGCCCGCGGCTGACCCCGGCGGACCCTGCGGCATGCTGGCCCCGTGACCGACCCCGCCCGCTCCGCCGTCGTCCGGCAGGGCCTGTCCGTCGCGGCCACCACCGGCCTGTACGGCATCAGCTTCGGCGCCCTCGGCGTCACCAGCGGGCTCAGCCTGTGGCAGACGTGCGTGCTGTCGCTGCTGCTGTTCAGCGGCGGGTCCCAGTTCGCGCTCATCGGGGTCCTCGGCGGCGGCGGCACCGCCGGCGCCGCGATCGCCGCGTCGTCGCTGCTGGGGGTGCGCAACGCCCTCTACGGCCTGCAGCTCGTCCCCGTCATGCGGCCCCGCGGGTGGCGGCGGGTCGTCGTCCCGCAGCTCACCATCGACGAGTCCACCGCCGTCGCGGTGTCCCAGGCGACGCCGGAGCTGCGGCGCCTCGGGTTCTGGGTGACGGGCCTGGGCGTGTACGCGTTCTGGAACCTCGCCACGCTCGTGGGGGCGATCGCCGGCAACGCCCTCGGCGACCCGCAGCGGTACGGCCTCGACGCCGCCGCGGCCGCCTCGTTCATCGCGCTGCTGTGGCCGCGGCTGCGCTCGCGCGAACCCGTCGCGATCGCCGTGGTCGGGGCGCTGGTCACGACCGTCCTGGTGCCGGTGCTCCCGCAGGGCCTGCCCGTCGTCGCCGCCGCCCTGGCCGGCTCGGTCGTCGCGTGGTGGTGGAGGTGACGTTCTGGGTCGCGGTGCTCGCCGCCGGGGTGGTCTCGTTCGCGCTGAAGTTCGCCGGGTACGTGGTTCCGCCGCAGCGCCTGGAGGAACCGCGGGTCCGGCGGGTCACGGCGGTGCTGCCCGCCGCGCTGCTGGCCTCCCTGGTGGTGCTCCAGACGTTCTCCACCGGGCGCGAGCTGGTGCTGGACGCGCGCGCGGCCGGGCTCGTCGTCGCCGTGGTCGCGCTGGTCTGCCGGGCGCCGTTCATCGTCGTCGTCGTGCTCGCGGCGGCCACGGCGGCGGGGCTGCGGGCGCTGGGCTGGGGGTGAGCGGGGAGCCCGCTCCCCTCAGGCGCCGCCGTTGAGGGCCGTCGTCGTGAGCGCCGCAGCCTCGACGCCGTGGGCCTGCAGGATCTCGGCGTAGCGACCGGACGCGATCGACTCCTGCAGCGCCCGCTGCACCGCGTCGCGCAGGTCGGTGCGGTCCTTCGCGAAGGCCAGCCCGTAGGGCGCGGCCTGCAGGGGCCGGCCCGCGAGGGCGAGGGTCCCGCCGGAGGCGTCGGCGAGGGCGGCGGCGGACGGGTAGTCCTCGACGCCGAAGTCCGCGCGGCCGGCCGCGACCACGTCGGCGCTCTTGCCGTTCGGCACCTCGACGACCGCGACGGGCGCCTCGCCGGACCCGGTGCACAGCGCGGACTGGGCCAGGACGAGGTCGCCGTTGGTCGTCCCCAGGTTCACGGCCGCCGTGCGCCCGCACCAGGTGCCCGGGCCGTCGAGGCCGTGCGGGTTGCCGCCGGCGACGACGGCCTGGCTGCCGGCGATGAAGTAGTCGACGAAGTCGACCTGCTCCTGGCGCGAGGCCCGGTCGGTCATCGACGACGCGACGAGGTCGGCGCGGTGCCCGGCGACGGTGTCGATGAGGTCGTCGAACGAGGTCTGGACGAAGACGACCTCCAGGCCCAGGCGTGCGGCGAGGTCGGTGACGAGGTCGACGTCGGCGCCGACGAACTTCGACCCCTCCATCGACTCCATGGGGGCGTAGGTGGCGTCGGTCGCCACCGTCAGCGTCCCGGCGGTGACGAGCGGGAGCTGCACGGGCGCGGCCGCCGGGGTGGTCGCGGTGCTGCCGGCCCCGCAGCCGGCGAGGCCGGCGAGGGTCGCGACGGCGAGCGCGGCGGTCAGGGCGGCGCGGGAGCGGGTCGTGGGCACGGGGTCCTCCTGGGGGCGGCGTCGGCCGGACCCGAGGGGTCCTCCCCCTCCATCGGCAGCGGACCCCCCGGACCGGTTCACCCGTCCGGGTGAGCCGGGTCCAGCCGCTTGGCGAGGCAGTGGTGGGCGTAGGGGTCGTCGGTGAACCGCTCGGTCTCGGTGAAGCCGTGCCGGGCGTAGAGGCGGCGGGCCTCGACGAGGTCGCGCCGGGTCTCCAGCCGCAGGACGCGCAGGCCCAGGCCGCGGGCCCGCGCCTCCACCGCCCCGAGCAGCCGGGTGCCCACCCCGCGACCGCGGGCGGTCGCCGCGACGTGCAGGCGGGTGACCTCCCCGACGCCGTCCAGCACGCGCAGCCCCGCGCAGCCGAGGACGTCCGGCCCGCGGCGGGCGAGCAGCAGGAGGCCGTGCGGGGGGACGAGCCGGTCGTCCCCGGCGCCGGCGACGAGCTCGTCGACCTCCGCCGCCGTCGCCGGGCGCCCGTGCCAGCGGGTGACGATGTCGTCGTAGTAGGCGCACAGCGCCGCGCGGGCCGGGGCGCCGGCGGGGTCGGCGGGGGTGACGGTGACGTCGTCGCTCACCGGTGGACCTCCTCGGGGACCGCTCGTGGACCGGTCGGGGTCAGCCCGCGGGCGCCCAGCGCGGCGGGTGGTCGCCGTCGCTGCGCCACCGCACCGGGTCGCCCACGTCCTCGACGGCGTCGGTGAG
The DNA here is from genome assembly GCF_050871975.1 of Kineococcus rugosus. NCBI lineage: Bacteria > Bacillati > Actinomycetota > Actinomycetes > Kineosporiales > Kineosporiaceae > Kineococcus > Kineococcus rugosus. The sequence continues at coordinate 3,458 of NZ_JBJLSJ010000039.1, forward strand.
CCAGTGCGTCCGCCCCGGCCCCCACCCCGCGAGCAGGGTCCGCGCCGGGCCGGGCCGGACCCCGGCGGTGTCGGGACCCACCACGTCCCCGCCCACCGTCGTCTCCAGGAGGCGGCCCGAGACGGCGAGGTAGCCGCGCGCGCTCAGGTGCACCCCGTCCCACTCGCGCGCCACCGACGCCCAGTCCGGCAGCACCCACGCGCCGTCCCAGCCCGTCGCCTCCCACCAGTCGTGCCTGCGCGTGAACGTCACCGACCGCGGGTGGGCGGCCACCAGGTCGCACCAGGCCCGCGCGTCGTGGACCTCGGCCACGCGCAGCCCGTCCCGCAGCCGCAGCGCGCGGGCGTCGACCTCCTCGACGCCCGCCTCGTCCTCGACCAGCGCCGTCCCCACCGGCAGCCCGCCGGTCACCACCGGGGTCGTCATCGGCAGCTCCGGCCCGTGCGGCGGGGTCGACCACCAGGTGCCGCTCACGCGGTGGTCCCGGGGGAGCTCGACGCGCCAGCGCTCCTCGTCGAGGTCGGCGTCGGACCGCCACCGGCGCAACGCCTCCGCGGCCGCCCCCGGGACCGCGGTCCGGATCGGCCGGTACCCGTCGCGGCCCTCGAACCGCCACGTCAGGTGCTGCTGCGCCGCGAGGTCCACCGGGTCCGACCACCACGCGGCGGCCGCGCTGCCCGCCACCGCCCGCGCCACCGGGCGCAGCGCCCCGGCGACCCCCGGGTCGGCCAGCGCCCTGTCCTCGGCGTCGGGGTCCTGCCAGTACCGCGCCGCGCCCACCGACTCCGCGAACGCGGGCAGCAGCCCGCGCGGGTCGGTCCGCGCGCCCAGCGCGTCCAGGTCGACGGCGGCCACGGCCCGCTCCAGGCGTTCCCGCACCACGGCGGTCAGCGGCTCCGGCAGCGGCTCGGACAGCGGGGCGCCGTCGTGCTCCCGGGCGGGCCACGCCCACGGCTCGCCGCCGGTCGCCTCGTCCACCAGCGCCGACAGCAGCCGCCGGCCGCGCGGACCGGTGAGCAGGTCCCCGGCCAGGTCGTCGATGCCGGTGATGTCGATCACGGGACGATCATGCAGCGGGCGGGCAGGCAATGCTGGGACGACACCGCTCACCCGAGCCCGGAGGCCGCACCGATGGACTTCTTCCCCGACCCGCCCCCGCCGTCCGACGCCGAACCCGACGAGGGGTACCAGCCGGCCTGGCACGGCGCCCCCGACGACGTCCTGCCCGGCGTCGTGCCCGTGGAGCTGGTCCTGGGGCGGTCGGACAGCACCGTGGTCCTGCTCACCGGCGTCCGCGCGTTCCCCGAGGGGCTGGCGATGAGCCTCGGCGTCCGGGTCCGGGGGCCGCTGCCGCCGGGACGGGACCTGCACGCGGAGGTCTTCGACGGCCCGTACCCCCACGACGCCGGGGAGCAGTGGCGGGCCGCGCGCCTGAAGTGGGGGTTCGAGTTCTCCGACGGCCGCCGCGCCACCAACGTCGACCCGCCCGTGTGGGGCCCCGGCGACGGCCGCCCGTGGGACGACCGGACCTGGCGCCCGGACCGTCCCGTCCTCACCGGGCAGGGCGGCGGGGGCAGCCGGCGGTCGGTCGACCGCGACCAGTGGTTGTGGCCGCTGCCGCCGCCGGGCCGGTTGCGGGTGGTGCTCCAGTGGCCGCAGCAGGGCATCGCGACCACGACCCACGACCTGGACGCGCAGCCGTTCCTGGACGCCGCGGCCCGCGCGCGGCCGGTGTGGGACGACCCGGGACGCTGAGGGCCGCCGGTCACCGGCCCCGGTGACCGCCCGCCCGCCCCCGCAGCGCGGTGGACCAGGCCAGCAGCGGCAGCGACAGCCGGGTCAGGGCCGAACCGGCGGGGGTGCTGCCGGCGAGGATGCGGTCCACCGTCGTCATCGACAGCGCGACGACCGCGGTGCCGCGGTGCCGCATGCCGGTCTCGAAGGCGCTGACGGCGGTGTGCAGCGTCTGGCCCCCCGACCGCGCGGACAGCAGTTCGGTGACGAGCGCGTGGGCGTCGACGATCGCCGTCCCGGCGCCCTTGCCCGCCGTGGGCGGGGTGGCGTGGACGGCGTCGCCGAGGGCGGTGATGCTGCCTGCGGGCCAGGGCGCCGTGTCGCGGGCGTGCCGCGGCCCGACGTGGAAGCGGTAGGAGGCCACCGTCGCGGGGTCGGTCCGGGTGAGGACCTGCAGCGGTCCCTCGGCCCAGCCGGCCGCCCGCAGGGCCGCGACGGTGGTCGCGGCCAGCGGCCCGCCCCGCTGCCCGCGCAACCCGTCCGGTGCGGTGGCCTCGGGGAACATCGCCCCCCAGATGTAGGTGGGGCCGGTGGTGACGGCGGCGCGGGCGTGGGCGGCGTCCAGGACGGCGTAGCCGTCGGGGTCGAGGTAGCCGCTGTAGAGGGCGGTGCCGCGCGGGCCGACGGTCAGGCTGGAGCGGGGCCCCAGGCGGGCGGCCTCGGCGGGGTCGAGGGCGGCGGCCGGGGTGCGCCCGGAGATCCCGACGAGCCCGGCGGGGCGGCTGGTCGGGCTGCCCACCAGGTGCCGCACGACGAGGGAGTGCGGCCCGTCGGCGCCGACCAGCAGGTCGCCGTGGTCGGTGCCGCCGTCGGCGAAGGTGGCCCGGGCCTGCCCGCCCGGGCCGGGGTCGCGCTCGACGCCGGTGCAGGTGCTGCCCAGGACGAGGCTGTCGCCGGCGGCCTCGGCCAGCAGCAGGCGCAGGGTGATGCGGTCGACGTCGACGCTGTCCGGGTCCAGGCCCTTGACCTGGATCTCCCCGAGCGGGCGGCCGCGCCAGTCGAACCAGACGTCCGGGGGCCGGCGCCGCACCGCCGAGGCCGAGGCGAGCAGGCGGGCGAACAGCGCGGGGTCGAGGAGCCCGCGCAGGGCCCGCTGCGCCGCGGTGTCGAGGGTGATGTGGTAGCCGCCGGTGGCGGCGGGGTCGGTGTCGCGGTCGTGGACGGCGACGTCGAACCCGTTGCGGCGCAAGCCCGCGGCCAGGGCCAGGCCGCCGATGCCGCCACCGACGACGACGACGCGGTGCGGGGGGTTCGCGGTCGGGTCGGCGGGCCGGGGGGTGGTGGTCGTGGTGGTCATGGCGTCACGATGGAGGCCGGAGCGGCCACGGGGTGGCCACTACGTCAGGAGGACCGGTGGCGTCCACGTCGGCCCGCGCGCTGAGCCTGCTGTCCATGCTCACCGGCGGCTCCACCCTCACCGCGGACGAGCTCGCCCGCCGCCTCGGCACGTCGCGGCGCACCGTGCGCCGCGACGTGGAGACGCTGCGCGAGCTCGGCTACACCGTCGACCCCGTCAAGGGCGCCGGCGGCGGATACCGCCTCGGCCCGGGCGGGGCGCTGCCGCCGCTGGTGCTGGACGAGGAGCAGGTCGTCGCCGTCGTGGTGGCCCTGCAGACCACCTCCACGGTGCTGCGCGGCATCGAGGACTCCAGCCGGCGGGCGCTGGCGACCGTCCGGCAGGTCATGCCCCGCCGGCTGCGGCGGGACGCGGACGCCTTCACCGTGACCGCCGTGCCCAACCAGTGGGAGTTCCCCGCCCCGGCCCCCGAGGCCGACCTGGTGCGCACCGTCGGCGCCGCCGTCCGCCGCCGGGAGGTGCTGCGCGTGGACGACGGTGACGGGACCCGCTCCCTCGAACCGCACCACCTGGTGGTGTGGGCGGCCCGCTGGTACCTCGTCGCCCACGACCGCAGCCGCGGGGACTGGGCCGTGCTGCGGCTCGACCGGCTCACCTCCCTGGAGACCACGGGCGTGCCCTTCACCGACCGGCCGCTGCCCGAGGGCGGCCCGGGGGCGCTGGTGCAGCGCACCCCCGACCGCGGGGACCACCTCGCCCCCTGGCCCTGCACCGGCTCGGCCGTCCTGGACCTGCCCGCGGAGGTCGTCGCCCGGTTCGCCCCCGGCGGCGCCGTCGTCCGCGGCCTGGACGGCGGCCGCTGCGAGCTGTCGATGGGCGCCTGGTCCTGGATCGGCCTGGCCGGCCTCTACACGACCTTCGGGAGCCCCATGACCGACGTGAGGCCCCGGGAGCTGCGGGACGCCTTCGCCCGCGCCGCCGGGCACCTCACCGCCGCCGTCGGGCGACCCGGGTCGGCCTAGGGTTCGACGGGTGCCCCGGCAGCAGTGCGCGGTCTTCGACCTGGACGACACCCTGGTCGCCTCCGACTCCTTCGCGCGCCTGCTCACCCACCTGTTCCGCCGCTCCCCCGCGCGCCTGGTCCTGCTGGCGGTGACCGCACCGGCGTGGGTGCTGCTCGGCGCGCGGCGGGCGAGCCGGGTGCACGCCGAGCGGGTCGTCGTGTGGGCGGCGACGGTCGGATCGCCCCCGCACCGCGTCGAGGCGCTGGTGCGCGCGTTCGCCGACGGGCACGCCGGGGCCGGCGGCGGCCGCCGCGTCGCCGTCGCGCTGGAACGCCTGCACCGGCACGCGGCCGCCGGGGACCGGGTCGTCGTCGCCACCGCCTGCGCCGAGCCGCTGGCCCGCGAGGTGTGCCGGGCCCTGGGCCTGCCGGACGTCGAGGTCGTCGCGAGCCGCCTCACCACCCACCGCTGGCGCCTGCCGCACGCCGTGCCCGCCCGGGGCGAGGCGAAGGTGCGGGCGCTCGCCGACGCCGGGGTCGACCTGCCCGTGGACCACGCCTACTCCGACAGCGTCCGCGACCTGCCGCTGCTGCGGGCGGCCCGCACCGCCCACCTGGTGCGCCCCTCGCGGCGGGACCTGCCGGTGCTGCTGCGGGAGCTGGGGCCGGACGTGGAGGTCCTGCGCTGAGCGGCGGAGCGGCCCGGGTGAGGGCGGTGGCGGCGGCCGGCCGGCGGGTGCGGGCCCGGTGCGACGAGTGGAACCGCCGGCACGCCTGGGACCACAACGCCCACCACCACGGCTGGCTCGAGCGCCACCTGCCCGCGCGCGCGGGCACCGCCCTGGACGTGGGGTGCGGCACCGGTGACCTGGTGCGCCGGCTGTCCCGCCGCGCCGGGCACGTCACCGGCCTCGACGTCGACCCGGCCGTCGTCGCCACCGCCCGGGACCTCTCGCGCGGGTGGGACGGCGTCGCGTTCCGCTGCGGGGACCTGCTGACCGCCGACCTGCCGGGCGGCTACGACGTCGTCACCGCCGTGGCGGTGCTGCACCACGTCCCCCTCGAACCGGCGCTGGTGCGCCTGCGGGAGCTGCTCGCGCCCGGGGGCACGTTGCTGGTCGTGGGCCTGTACCGCGGGGCGACGCCGTCGGACCACCTGCTCAGCGCGGTGGCCGTCCCCACGAACCTCGTCGTGGGCGCGGTCAGGGGTTCGGCGCGGCCGCCGGTCGCCCTGAGCGCACCGACCGCGCCGGCCACCGCGACGCTGCGCGAGGTCCGCGACGCCGCCGGCCGGTGGACACCGGGTGCCGTCGTGCGACGGCACCTGTTCTGGCGGTACTCGCTGCGCTGGAGGGCCCCGACGCGAGGGGGCCGGTGAGCCGGCCCGCCGCGGTCAGGGCGCGAGGTCGTACCGGGCGCGGCGCTTGACCGCTTCGCCGAACAGGCAGAGCCCGGCGTTGAGCAGCACCAGCCCGGCGGTGCCCTGACCGGACCAGCGCAGCACCGGGCTCCCGGCGGCGCGCCGGTTCGAGGCGTCCAGGGCGGTGCTCAGCCCGGCCCCGACCAGCAGCAGGCCCGCGGGGGCGAGCGTCTTCCACGCGGTGAGGTCGTCCACCCCCCGAGTGTGCGCGCCGCGGCTCAGGGGCGCGCGGCGCGGCACGTCCCGGGGACGGGCGGGGCGAGGGGTTCGCCGCTGAGGGGCGGCAGGTCCCCCGGGGGCGGGCAGACGGCGTCGACGAGCAGCTCGGCGTAGCGCCGCCAGGCGCCGGGGAGCTCCTCGCGGGTGCGGTCGGCGATGGACCCGATCATGGACGTCACGGCGGGCACGTCGTCGGGTGAGAAGCCGTCGCGGACGGCACCCTCGTGCCGGGCCCGGTCGACGAGGGCGGTCATGACCTCGGTGAGCCGGGCGCGCAGGCCGGCGGCCTCCTCGGTCTGGGGGGCGGCGCGCAGGACGGCGGTGGACAGGGACCGGTCGCCGGCCCGCAGCTCCATGGTGCTCATGAGGTAGCGCCGCAGGCCGTCGCGGCCGGTGGCCTCGGTGGAGGCCTTCTCGGCGATCTCGACGAGCGTCTCGTACTTGGCGGCGACGAGCCCGGCGAGGAGGGCGTCCTTGTCGGGGAAGCGGCGGTAGACGGTCCCGACGCCCACGCCGGCGGCGTCGGCCACGTCGTGCAGGGTCACGTCGAGGCCGCGCTCGGCGAACAGCCGCCGGGCGGCGTCGACGATGAGCGCCCGGTTCCGCAGGGCGTCGGCGCGCAGCGGTCGGGCGGAGGAGGTCACGCCCCGATCGTACCCACCGGCCGGAACAAGTGGACGCGGTCCGTCCGCTTGGGTGTACGCTGGTCGAAGTGGACGCGGCGCGTCCGCTTCTCGCCGGCCCGTGACCACCCGCCGGCACCCCGAACACCTGGAGACGCTCGTGAACTCCGACCCCACCCTCGTCGACACCCCGCGCGGAACCCCCGCGCGCGCCACCCGGCGCCCCGCCCACGCCGCCCCGAAGGACCACCGCTGGCTGGTGCTCGCCGTCATCGGCATCGCCCAGCTCGCCGTCGTCCTGGACGCCACGATCGTCAACATCGCCCTCCCCTCGGCCCAGGCCGACCTCGGGTTCGCCGACGACCAGCGCCAGTGGATCGTCACCGCCTACTCCCTGGCGTTCGGTTCCCTGCTGCTGCTCGGCGGCCGCCTCGGCGACCTGTTCGGCCGCAAGAACCTGTTCCTCATCGGCCTGGTCGGCTTCGCCGGCGCCTCCGTGGTCGGCGGCCTCGCCGAGACCTTCGGCCAGCTCGTCGCCGCCCGCGCCGGCCAGGGCGTCTTCGGCGCCCTGCTCGCACCGTCCGCGCTGGCCCTGCTGACCACCACGTTCACCGACCCGAAGGACCGGGCCCGCGCGTTCGGCGTCTTCGGCGCCATCGCCGGTTCCGGCGCCGCGACCGGCGTGCTGCTCGGCGGGGTCCTCACCGAGTACGCGTCGTGGCGCTGGTGCCTGTACGTGAACGTCGTGTTCGCGGTCGCCGGGGTCGTCGGCGCCCTGGTCCTCATGCCGAACCCGCCGCGCGGCCGCCGCCCGCGCCTGGACCTGGCCGGCACCGTCACCATCACCCTCGGCCTGGTCGGGATCGTCTACGGCTTCTCCTCCGCGGAGACCTCCGGCTGGTCCGACGCCGTCACGATCACCTCCCTCGCCCTCGGCGCCGTCCTCGTCGCGCTGTTCGTCCTCGTCGAGTCCCGTGTCCCGAACCCGCTGCTGCCCCTGCGGATCGTGCGCGACCGCGACCGCGGCGGGGCCCTGGTGGCGATCGGCCTGGTGGGGGTCGCGATGTTCGGCATCTTCCTGTTCCTCACCTACTACCTGGCCCAGACGCTGCAGTTCTCCTCGCTGCGGACCGGGTTGTCGTTCCTGCCGATGCCGTTCTCGATCATGGCGGCGGCCACCCAGATCACCCCGCGCCTGCTGCCCCGCGTCGGCCCGAAGGCCCTCATCCGCACCGGCGGGCTCGTCGCCGCCGCCGGCGTCCTGCTGTTCCTGCGCACCGACGTCGACAGCACCTGGACCGGGACGGTCCTGCCCGCGCTCGTCGTCACCGGCCTCGGGATGGGACTGATCGTGTCCTCGGCCATGAACACCGCCACGGCGGGCGTGGCCCGCGAGGACGCCGGGGCCGCCAGCGCCAGCGTCAACACGTTCCAGCAGGTCGGCGGTTCCATCGGCACGGCCCTGCTGTCGACGATCTACGCCGACTCCGTCAGCGGGCAGCTCACCTCCGGGGCCACCCCCGGCGACGCCGTGCTGCACGGCTACCACGTCGCGTTCGCCTGCGGCGCGTTCGCCCTCGTCCTCGTCGCCGTCGTCGCGGGAGGCCTGGTGAACCGGCACTCCGTGCGGCAGCAGCGGGCAGCGGCGGTGGGGTCGATCCCCGCCCCGAGCACCGCGCACTGACGGACGCGCGCGGCGTGTGCACCTCCGGGGCCCGCCGCGCGTCTACCGGGTGTGACCACCCGCGCCACCACCGTCCGGACCGTCCTCGCCGTCGGCGCCCTCGCGCTCGCGGTGGCCGGCTGCGCCTCCCCGGCGCGGGACGCCCGCGACGTCCCGGCGACCCCCGCGGTGCCCCCGGCCGAGGCGACCGCGTCCGCCCGCGCGGACGTCGCCGGCCCCTGCCCCGCCGCCACGACCCCCGGCCCCGTCAGCGTCGACGAGGGGCAGCGGCTGTCCGAGGGGCTCACCCTCGAGGAGGCGACCCGGCGCGCGCAGGACGAGCAGCAGGCGGCCGTCCTGGACACCTGGCTCCGCTGCACCCGCACCGACACGTACGGCCAGCTGCGCGTCGCCCACGAACCCGAGTTCCACGTCGTCGTCGCGCTCACCGCGGACGCCGGCCCCGACCCCCTCGCCGGGGCACCGGTGGGGGTTCTCGACGGGCGGGTGCGGGTGGAGACCACCGAGTTCTCCGAAGTTCAGATGCGGTTGCTGTGGGGACGCGTGGACGCCGCTCTCGACGGCTGCGGGCTGGTGACGTCCGCGTCCGTCGAACTCGACGTCGTGCGCGTCGGTGCCGGGACGCCGCCGGACAGCCCGGGGGTCGCGGCGGTGCAGCGGTGCCTGGACGCCGCCGACCTCGGCGAGCGACCCGGCCGGGAGCAGGTGGAGGTCAGCGACGAGACGGCGAGCACCCTGACGGCCCGGTGAGGTCCCGGGGTCAGCCCGCGGGCGGGGCGGCGTCCCGCTCGATCTCGGGGTCGAAGATCTCCTCGAGGGGTTCGCCGAGCAGGCGGGCCAGGCGGAAGGCCAGCGGGAGGCTGGGGTCGTAGCGGCCGGTCTCCAGGGCGTTGACGGTCTGCCGGGAGACGTCCAGGAGGTCGGCGAGGGCGGCCTGGGTCCAGCCGCGGTCGGTGCGCAGCTGCCGGATGCGGTTCTTCACGCCGCGCGCCCGGTCGCGCTCAACGGCTCGCGACGGCGGTGGCCACCGCCCACGAGGCCATCCCCGCGCCGAAGGCCAGCCAGGGACCGGCCGGCACGTCCAGGCCCGCGACGGCCAGCATGCCCAGGACCACGCAGGCGACCACGGTGACGGCGAAACCGACCGCCAGGCCCCGCAGCTGGACCAGTTGCGCGTACTCGTCGGAGCGGCGCAGGCCGCGCACCACGGCGCGCACCACGCCCAGGACGGGCAGGACCGGCAGCATCGCCCAGGCGAAGCGCCAGGGGCTCTGGCCGTCGAGGCCGCCCCACGCGACGACGACGACGATGGCGACGACGTAGGCGGCCATGGCGGGGGCGAAGTCGCGCAGGTAGGCGCGGGTGCGGGCGCGGTCCCCGGAGCTCGGTGCCGTGGAGTCAAGCTTGCTTGTCATGCTCTGAGCCTGCGGGATCGCCGCAGTCGTGTCAAGCACGCTTTCCACGGTGGGTCCCGGCGGGTACCGTCACCCCGTGGCGATGACCCCGTGACCGAGCCGGAGACCGCGGCGATCCGCGCCTACTACGACGACTTCGCCGACCACTACGTCCCCGGCTGGCGCTCCCTGCAGCTGTACGGCCCGCTGGTCGCGGACTTCCTGCTGCGCGAGGTGGCGCCGGGGTGCCGGGTGCTGGACGTGGGGTGCGGGCCGGGGCAGCTGACCCGCGACCTGGCCCCGGGCGTGGAGGTCACCGGCACGGACCTGTCCCCGCAGATGCTGGCCGAGGCGCGGCGGGGACGGCCGGAGGGGCGGTACGAGGAGCACGACTTCCACGACCCGTTCCCGGCCGCGTGGGGGCGGTTCGACGTGGTGACCGCCGTCGGCTGCCTGGAGTTCTGCCGGGACCTGCCGGGGACGCTGGCGAACCTGGCGGGGGCGTGCGCGCCGGGGGCGCGGCTGCTGGTGGGGGTCGTGGAGGACCGCGCGCGCGGGGCGCGGCCGTTCTCCGAGGACGGGCTGCCGGGGGTGGGGATGAACTCGTACTCCGCGTCGGCGCAGCTGGCGGCCGTCACGGCGGCGGGGTTGTCACCGTGGTCGTACCGGTTCGTCCCCGCGTGGCGGCACGAGGAGTACTCGTACGTGGTGCGGTACGGGTTGTGGGAGCTGCGCCGGGACTGACCCGGTTCAGGCCCGGGTTCAGGCGTGGCGGGGCTGCGGCGCCCGCGCGCTGCGGTGCGCGGCCGCGTACTCCAGGACGTCCTCGAGCCGCACCCGGCGGTGGGTGCCGGGTTTCGTGTAGGGCAGGGCGCCGGACTCCAGCAGCCGCACGAGGGTGGGGCGGCTGACGCCGAGGACGTCGGCGGCCTCCTGCGTGGTGAGCAGCGCGTCGTGCGGGGTGAGGGTGACGGCCTCCCCGTGGGCGAGGGCCGCGACGGTCTCGCGCAGGGCCGCGGCCAGTTCGGGCGGGACCGGCACGCACCGGCGGCCGACCTTCAGGGACAGGTTCCCGGGGTTCGCGGCGAGGAGCCCGGCGAGTTCGGGAAGACCTTCCAGGCCGGGTCGCACGGTGACCTCGGCGCCGTGGCGGGCGACGGTCGATGACACCCCACGACGGTAACAGGATCGTCTCGAATCGAACAGAACGAAACCTTGGGTTACCCTGTGCGGACCGACCTGCCCCCGATCGTGAGGACCGGCCGTGCTGACACTGCTGCTCGTCCACGCTGTCGCCGCCGTCCTCGCCGTGCCCCTGGTCCGGTGGCTGGACCGGCGGGCGTTCAGCGTCCTGGCCCTCGCCCCCGCGGCGACGACCGTCTGGGCCGCCGCCCAGGGCCCCGCCGTCCTGCGCGGCGAGACCCCGCAGGTGGTGGTGCCCTGGGTGCCCTCCCTCGGCGCCGAACTCGCCTTCCGGCTCGACCCGCTCTCCTGGGTGCTCACGCTGCTCGTCGGCGGCGTCGGGGCCCTCGTGCTCTTCTACTGCGGCAGCTACTTCCACGCCCGCGACCCCGGCTCGGCGCGGTTCGCCGCGATCCTCACCGCCTTCACCGGGGCCATGACCGGGCTCGTCCTGGCCGACGACCTCGTCCAGCTGTACGTGTTCTGGGAACTGACGACGGTGTTCTCGTACCTGCTCATCGGGTACGACGCGCACAAGCGCTCGGCGCGGCGCGCGGCGACGCAGGCCCTGGTCGTCACCACGTTCGGCGGTCTCGCGATGCTCGTGGGGCTGATCGTCATCGGCCAGTCGGCCGGGACCTACCGGCTCTCGGAGGTCCTGGAGCGGTTCCCCACCGGGACCTCCGCGACGGTCGCCGTGGTGCTCGTCCTGGTCGGCGCGATCTCCAAGTCCGCGCTCGTCCCGTTCCACTTCTGGCTGCCCGCCGCGATGGCCGCCCCCACCCCGGTCAGCGCGTACCTGCACGCCGCGGCCATGGTGAAGGCCGGGATCTACCTCGTGGCGCGGTTCGCCCCGGCCGCCGCGGACCTGCCCGAGTGGCGCACCACGGTCCTCGTCCTGGGCCTGACGACGATGGTCGTCGGCGGGTACCGCTCGCTGCGCCAGCACGACGTGAAGCTGCTGCTGGCGTTCGGGACGGTCAGCCAGCTCGGGTTCCTCACCGTCCTCGTCGGGGCCGGCACCGCCGCCGCGACGACCGCCGGGATCGCGCTGCTCGTCGCGCACGCCACGTTCAAGGCGTCGCTGTTCCTCGTCGTCGGGATCGTCGACCACCAGACCGGGACCCGCGACCTGCGGGAACTGTCCGGGCTGGGCCGGCGGATGCCGCTGCTGGCGACCGCCGCGACCGTCGCGGCCGCCTCGATGGCCGGGGTCCCCGTCGCCTCCGGCTTCGTCGCCAAGGAGGCCGCCTACGCGGCGTTCGAGCACGACCCCGTCGTCCTGGCCGTCCTCGTCCTCGGGTCGGTGCTGACGGCGGCGTACTCCGCGCGGTTCGTGTGGGGCACGTTCTGCCGCAAACCCGGCGTCCCGGACTCCACCGCCCCCAGGCCGTCCGCCGCGCTGGTCGCCTCCCCCGTCGTCCTGGCCGCCGTCACCCTCGCCGCCGGGCCGCTGGCCCCGCTGGTGGACCGGCCCGCCGCGCTGATCGCGCACGACCTGCCCGGGGAGGCCGAGCACCTCGCGCTGTGGCACGGGATCGGGTTGCCGCTGGTCCTGACCGTCATCACGTTCGCGCTGGCGGGGCTGCTGTTCCTGGCCCGCGACCAGGTCGAGGCCGGGCAGCGCAGGTTCCCGGCCGTCCCCGGCGCCGACCGCGGGTACCGCCGCACCGTCCGCGCCGTCGACCGCGTCGCCGTCGAGGTCACCGGCGCCACCCAGCGCGGTTCGCTGCCCGTCTACCTGGCCTCGATCCTGCTCGTCGTCGTGCTCGTCCCCGGCGGGGCGCTGCTGTGGAAGCAGCCGTGGCCCGGCGACGTCGTGCTCTACGACAGCCTCGGGCAGGTCGTCGTCGGGCTCGTCGTCGTCGTCGCGGCCGTCCTCACCGTCCGCGCCCGGCGCCGGCTGCGGGCCGTCCTGCTCGCCGGCGTCACCGGGTACGGCGTGACGCTGCTGTTCGTCCTGCACGCCGGTCCCGACCTCGCCCTCACCCAGGCCCTCGCCGAGACCATCACCCTCGTCGTGTTCGTCCTCGCGCTGCGCCGGCTGCCGCCGTTCTTCTCCTCCCGCCCGCTCCTCGCGACGCGGTGGGTGCGGATCGCGATCGGCGTCGCCGTCGGGACCTGCACGTCGCTGTTCGCGCTCGTCGCCTCCGGCGCCCGCGTCGCGGTCCCCACCTCCCTCGACCTGCCCCGGTGGGCGTACGAGTACGGCGGCGGGAAGAACGTCGTCAACGTCACCCTCGTCGACGCCCGCGCCTGGGACACGATGGGGGAGATCTCCGTCCTGCTGGTCGCCGCGACCGGCGTCGCCTCCCTGGTGTTCCGCCGGCGGATGGGCTCGATCGACCAGGCGTTCGCCGCGCACCCCGACGAACCCACCCCGAAGGGGTCGGCCCGCACGAACTGGCTGCCCGCGGGCAGCACCGTCGACCCCGAGCGCCGGTCCGTGGTGTTCGAGGTCGTCACCCGGCTCACCTTCCACGCCATCGTCGTGCTGTCGGTGTACCTCGTGTTCTCCGGGCACAACCAGCCCGGCGGGGGTTTCGCCGGCGGGCTCGTCGCCGGGCTCGCGCTCGTCGTCCGCTACCTCGCCGGGGGCCGGTACGAGTTCAACACCGCCGTCCCCATCAACGCGGGCTGGCTGCTGGGCATGGGGCTGTTCCTGTCCGCGGGCACCGGCCTGGTCGGCATCCTCATCGGCCAGGACGTGCTGCAGACCGCGATCCTGCAGTTCGACCTGCCCGTGCTCGGTCACGTGAAGCTCGTGACGTCCCTGTTCTTCGACGTCGGGGTCTACCTGCTGGTCGTCGGCCTCGTCGTCGACGTCATCCGCAGCCTCGGCGCCGAGATCGACCGCCAGATCGAGGAGGAGGTGTCCCGGTGAGCCCGAACCTCGCGCTCGTCGTCGTCTCGGGGGTGCTCGTCGCCTGCGGGGTGACGCTGCTGCTCGAACGCACCCTGACCCGCGTCGTCATCGGGGTCGTGCTGCTGGGCAACGGGATCAACGTCCTGTTCCTCGTCGCCAGCGGCCGTCCCGGCCGCGCGCCCATCCTCGGCGGCGGCACCACCGCGCAGAACATGAGCGACCCGCTGCCGCAGGCCATGGTGCTGACGGCCATCGTCATCACCCTCGGGATGGTCGCGTTCGTCCTCGCGCTGGCCTACCGCAGCTGGCAGGTCGACGGCCACGACGAGGTCCAGGACGACGTCGAGGACCGCCGCATCGTGCGGCGCGCCGAGCTCGATGAGACCTCCGCCAGCTACGACGACGACACGCACGAGACCAGCGACGAGGAAGCGGAGGGGGGGTCCCGGTGAACCCGCTGGACTGGGACGACTGGCCCCGGGTGCTGCTGCCGCTGCCCGTCGTCCTGCCGCTGTTCGCGGCCGGCCTCACCCTCGCCCTGGCCCGGCGGCCGCGGGCCCAGCGCACCATCAGCGTCACGGCGCTGAGCATCGTCGTCGCCGCCGCCACCACGATGCTCGTCCTCACCGACCGCGGCACCGGGACCTACTCCGTCGACGTCGGCGGCTGGCCCGCGAGGCTGGGCATCCCCCTGGTGGCCGACCGGCTCTCCACGCTCATGCTGGTCGTGAGCTCCGTCGTGACCCTCGCCGTCCTGCTGTACTCCCTCGCGCAGGGCGTCGCCGACGGCGAGGAGGGCGCGCCGGTCTCGATCTACCACCCCACGTACCTGGTGCTGTCGGCCGGCGTCTCCAACGCGTTCCTGTCCGGGGACCTGTTCAACCTCTACGTCGGCTTCGAGATCCTGCTGGCCGCCAGCTACATCCTGCTCACCCTCGGCGGGACGAAGGCCCGGGTGCGGGCCGGCACGACGTACGTCGTGGTGAGCCTGCTGTCGTCGATGGTGTTCCTCACCGCGATCGCCCTCGTCTACGCGGCGACCGGCACCGTGAACATGGCCGAGCTGTCCGTCCGGCTGCGCGACGTCGACCCCGACGTGCAGCTGGTCCTGCACCTGCTGCTGCTGGTGGGTTTCGGCATCAAGGCCGCGGTGTTCCCGCTGTCGGCGTGGCTGCCGGACTCCTACCCGACCGCGCCGGCCCCCGTCACCGCCGTGTTCGCCGGCCTGCTCACCAAGGTCGGCGTCTACGCCATCATCCGCACCGAGACGCTGCTGTTCCCCGGCGGGCAGGCCTCGCAGCTGCTGCTGTGGGTGGCGCTGGCGACGATGGTCGTGGGGATCCTCGGCGCCGTCGCGCAGAGCGACGTGAAGCGGCTCCTGTCGTTCACCCTCGTCAGCCACATCGGGTACATGGTGTTCGGCGTCGCCCTCGGCAGCGCCGCGGGGCTGTCCGGCGCGGTGTTCTACGTCGCGCACCACATCACCGTGCAGACGACGCTGTTCCTCGTGACCGGTCTCATCGAGCGGTACGCCGGGAGCACGTCGCTGGACGCGCTGGGGTCGCTGGCCAAGCGCGCCCCGCTGCTCGCGGTGCTGTTCTTCGTCCCCGCGATGAACCTCGCCGGCATCCCGCCGTTCTCCGGGTTCCTCGGCAAGCTCGGCCTGCTCCAGGCCGGCGTCGACGCCGGGACGTGGCCGGCGCACGTCCTCGTCGCCGGGGGCGTCGTCACGAGCCTGCTGACGCTGTACGCCATCGCCAAGGTGTGGAACCGGGCGTTCTGGCAGGAACCCCAGGAGCACCCCGACCGCGACGACACCACCCGCTTCGCCGGGCTCGCGACCGCCACCCGGGTCGGGGTCCGCACCCCCGTGGGGATGGTCCTGCCGACGGCCGCGCTCGTCGCCGTCGGCGTGGGGATCACCGTCGTCGCCGGCCCGCTGTTCGGGATCAGCGACCGGGCCGCGCAGGACCTGCTGGACCGCGCGCCGTACACCTCGACCGTCCTGCACGACCGGGTCCCGGAGGTGGGCCGGTGACCGCGAAGGTGCTGTCCCTGCGCGAGCGCGTGAGCCTGCCCGTGCTGGTCTGGCTCGTCGTCCTGTGGCTGCTGCTGTGGGGCGACCTGTCCTGGGCGAACGTCCTGTCCGGCACGGCGCTCGCGCTGGTCGTGACGCTCGTGCTGCCGCTGCCGACGGTGTCGTTCGGCATCCGGGTCCGGCCGCTGCGGATCGCGGCGCTGCTCGCCCGGTTCCTCGTCGACCTCGTCGCCGCCAGCGCGCAGGTCGCCTGGCTCGCCGTGCGCCCGGGCCGGCAGCCGCGCAACTCCGTGGTCCGCGTCCCGCTGCACAGCGGGTCGGACCTGTTCGTGGCGATGACGGCCGAGGTGGTGTCCCTGGTGCCGGGGTCGGTGGTCGTGGAGATCGGGGCGCCCTCGGCGCAGGGCGGCCTCGGGTCGATCTACATCCACGCCCTCGGCGTCCACACCGAGGAGGGCCTGGAGCGGACCCGCCGGGACGTGCTGCTCACCGAGCGGCGGATCATGCGGACGTTCGCGACCCCGCGGGCCTACGCCGAGTACCTGGAACGCTGCCGGGCCGACGGCTCGGACGGACTGTGCGGGGGGAAGCCGTGAACCCGGTCGTGATCGCGCTGTGCGTGGGGATGCTGACCGTCGCGGCGCTGTGCGCGCTGCTGCGCGTCGCGAAGGGGCCGACGATGCTGGACCGCGTCGTCGCGCTCGACGTCGTCGTCGCGACCGTCGTCATCGGCCTGTGCGTGGAGGCCGCCGCGAACCGGCACGCCACGACGCTGCCCGTCATCGTCGTGCTCGCCCTCGTGGGGTTCGTGGGGTCGGTCAGCGTCGCGCGGTACGCCGCGAAGGAGTCCGACGAGGAGAGGGGGCGGCGGTGAACGGGTCGGTGGACTGGTCGCTGGTCGGTGAGGTGGCCGCCTCGGCCGCGCTGCTGCTGGGGTGCCTGCTGTCGCTGCTGGCCGCGGTCGGGCTGCTGCGGCTGTCCGACGTGCTGGCCCGCATGCACACCACCGCCAAGCCGCAGGTCCTCGGCGTCGTCCTGTCGCTGGTGGCCGTGGGGCTGCAGCTGAACCGCGGCACCGACGTCGCGATGCTCGTCGCGATCGGGGCGTTCCAGCTGCTCACGGTGCCCGTGGCCGCGCACATGGTGGGCCGCGCCGCGTACCGCACCGGGCAGGTGGACCGCAGCACGCTCGCCCACGACGACCTCGCCGACCGGCTCGCCGAGGAGGAGCGCTCGGCGCGGTGAGCTACTCCCCCTCGCCCTCGCGGGAGCGCCGGACCCGCCACGCGGCGAGGAAGTAGACGGCCCCCGCGCTGAAGGCCCCCGCCGCCAGCCACGCCAGCGGGCTGGCGTCGGCGATGACCACGCCCCACGACAGCACGGCCACCGCCGCGTACAGCAGCCCGGACCGCTTGGACTGCTCCAGGGTCTGCGTCGCCCGCCACCAGGGTTGTCTCGCCACCCCACCAGTGTGCCGGGGCGGGGGACGTGCTCGGCGCCTACGCTCACCCTCGTGGCCGCTGGGCTGTCCCCCCGGTTGGCGGCGGTCGTGGACGCCCTGCCGCTGACCCCGGCCTCGCGCGTGCTGGAGGTGGGGTGCGGGCCCGGCGCCGCCGCCCGCGCGGTGGCCCGCCGGCTGACGACGGGGTTCGTCCTGGCGATCGACCGCTCCGCGGCGGCGGTCGCGGCGGCGCGGGCCGGGTCGGCGGCCGAGATCGCCTCCGGGCGCCTGGACGTGCGGTGCGTCGCGGTGGAGTCGTTCGTCCTGGAACCGGGCGAGGCGCCGTTCGACGTCGTGTTCGCGGTGCGGGTCGGTGCCCTCGACGGCCGCCACCCGGCCGCGGGGCGGCTGGCGCGCGAACGGCTGCGCGCCGTCCTGGCCCCCGGCGGGCGGGTCCTCGTCGACGGCGGCGACCCGCTGCGCGAGCTGCCCCTGGACCCCTGAGGGTCCTCACACCAGCGGCGTCAGCAGCTCCCGCACCGGTTCGACGTGCCGCACCAGCCCCAGCACGGTCAGCGTGGGGAACACGAAGTACTGCAGCAGCGGCTCGGGCCCGCGGCCGGCGCGGAACAGCCGCAGGCCCACCGTCAGGGGCTTCTTGCGCAGCCACGTCGTGAACGGCACCGGCACCCCGTCGGTGGTCAGGGAGTCCCCCAGGACGTGGACGACGACGCCGCCGGCGACGGCGACCGGCAGCCAGGGCAGCGCGACGCCCTGCCCGGTCAGCCACCAGGCGGCGGCGAAGGACACGACGAGGTTGCCCAGGGCGGTCTTCTCGGTGTCGCCGGGGATGAACTGCGCGACGGAGTGCAGGGCCAGGCCGATGGCCAGGGCCAGCACCACCAGCGCCGACCACGGGTGGGTGGCGGCCAGCGCGGCGAGGGCGCCGAAGGCGAGGGGGGCGACGACGACGTCGTGGGTGCCGCCGCGGTGGCGGCGGGCCAGGACGCCGATGACCCGCGACAGCCAGCGCGTCGGCGGACCCCACATCGACCCCGCGGTGGAGCCCTTCTGGTCCAGGTCGGGCAGGTAGGCGAACCCGCCGCACGCCACGACCCAGGCGAGCTGCTCGAGGGGTCGGTCGATCCCGAGGTGCGTGGCGGCGACGCCGAGGGTCAGGGCCCCCGCCGCCAACCCGCTGGCGGCGTGCGCCGGGCCCATCACGGTGCGTCGTCCTCCCAGGTCAGAGAGCTGGAAGGTTACCCGTGCGGGCGGCGGATCGCCGGGACGACGCTCGCGCGCGCCGTCCCGGCGACCCGGCCCCCGGGGCGGTCAGGTGGTGTAGCGCAGCAGGGCGCCGAGGCCGTCGGCCATCGACACCAGCGGCTCCTCGTCCTCCTGCGGCTGCGGGAGGACCTCGATCTCGGCGTCGGAGGCGGCCAGCGCCCGCAGCAGGGCCGCGTCGGCCCGCACCTCCACGACGTCGCGCACCCCCATGGCGTGCAGGTCCTGCGTGGTGGTGGCGAGCTCCAAGGGGCCGGGGCCGGCCCACAGGTGGGTCGTGGAGGTGGGGTCGTCCTCCAGCAGCAGGGTCGCGACCTGACCGGCGCGCAGGGCGGCGACGACGGGGCCGAAGCCCTCCACGGCCCGGCCCTGGCGGCCCCGTTCCTGGACGAACTCGTCGACGACGGCGCGGCGGCGGCGGGTGCGGACCTCGTCGAGGGCCTGGGCGACGTTGGCGGCGAAGGCCTTCTCGCGGGTCCCGGCGGCGCGGCCACCGCCCTGCACCTCCACGAGGAGGTCCAGCACGACGGGGGCGGCCTTGTCCTTGAGGGCGGCGGCGGCCTTGGTGTCGCCCGTGAGGAGCACGACCTCGGGTCGTTCGGTGCGCACGATGGCGGCGAGCTCGTCGGCCACGGCGGCGGCGTTGTGGTCCCAGGAGTCCTGGACGGCGTGCTGGTAGCGCAGGGCCGCCCACCCGCCGCCGGGGACCTTGTGCAGCAGGTCGTGGCCGCCCTCGACGGTCTGCTTGCGGGGCGTCTCGACGGTGTCGGAGCGGGCGGTGGTGATGTCGGCCCCGGCGCGGTCGAGCTCGACGAGGACGTAGCGGACGTCGTCGGCGCTGGAGCGGACGAGGGGCATGAGGTGGGCGACGGGGCCGGTGCTGGCCTCCTCGCGCGCGGGCGGCGCCGGGAGCACGACGTCGAGCTCGAGGCCGGAGGCGGTGGCGACCATGGCGCGGCCGAGGTGGCCGCCGAGACCGGTGGGTTCGGTGGCGACGGCGTCGAGGGCGGTGAGCGCCGGTTCGGGGGCGCCCTGCCCGGCGAGGGCTGCGCGCGCGTCGCGCCAGCGGAGGTCGATGTCGTGGGCGCCGGTCTCCCGGTCGCGGGTCGCGTCGGCGTAGACGCAGACGTGGGGCCCCGGGTCCAGGGCCACCTCCTTGAGCCAGTCCAGCTTCACAGCTCTCCTTCCCTCAGGGACGTGTCGCAGTGCGCTCAGTCACTCACAGTGGCGGTCCGGCGTCGATCACGCGACCCGGTTTCCCACCGGTCCTTCGTACACCCACCGGCCCTCGACGCGCGTGAACGCGGAGAGCTCGTGCTGGACCCCGCGCCGGCCCGCGTGCCGGTAGTGCGCCTCGAACTCGACGGTCCCGGTGTCGTCGAAGGGGCTGCCCCCGTCGGTGCCGAGCACGACGAGCCGCTTCCACCGCACGTCGGGGTCGAGGTCGAGGTCGGCGGGCCGGGTGGCGGGGTGCCAGCTGCGCAGCAGGTGGGCGACGTCGCCGAGCGCGAACGCGGTGTAGCGCGAGCGCATGAGGGCCTCGGCGGTGGGGGCGTCGGCGCCGCCGGACAGGTAGCGCCCGCAGCAGCCGCCGAGAGGTTCGCCCCAGCCGCACGGGCAGGGCGCGTCGGGAGGGGTCACCGGTCCACCCCGGCGGTGGAGCGCGCGGGCGGCGGCGCGGTCGTGGCCCGCACGACCAGGCGCGGGGTGACGAGCTGGAGGTCGGTGGGGGCGGCGGGGTCCTCCAGCCGGGCCAGCAGCCGCAGCGCGGCGAGCCGCCCGACCTCGGCGGCGGCGTTGTCGACGCTGGTCAGGGACACGGCGCGCAGCGCCGCGGTGGAGGTGTCGTCGTAGCCGACGACGGACAGCCGCGCGGGCACGTCGAGGCCGAGGTCGGCGGCGGCGGCCATCACCCCGACGGCGACGGCGTCGTTGGCGGCGACGACGGCCGTGGGCGGGTCGTCGCGGCGCAGCAGCGCCAGCCCGGCGCGGTGGCCGGTGTCCTCGGTCATGGGGCCGGCCTCGACGGGCCCGGTCGCCCCGCCCCCGGCGAGGGCCCGGGTGAAGGCGTCGCGGCGCAGCGCCCCGACGGGCCCGGTCCCGGCGACGTGCGCGACGCGGCGGTGGCCGAGGTCGAGCAGGTGCTGCACGGCCAGCCGGACGCCGGCGTCGTCGTCGCCGGCGACGACGTCGACGGCGAAGGGGTCCCCGGGGTCCAGGCGGGTGCCGGCCAGGACGGTCGGGACGGTGCGGGCGACGTCGGCCACGCCGGACAGGTCGGGCAGGGTGCCGATGACGACGAGGCCGTCGACGCGCAGGTCGGCGAAGGTGCGGGGCGCCTCGGGCTCGCTGCGGGCCTCGGCCAGGACGGGGCGCAGGTCGGCGCCGTGCAGGACGGGCCGCAGGCCGTCGAGGACGTCGACGAACCAGGGGTTGCGCAGGTCGTCGAGGAGGAGGCCGACGGCGCGGGTGCGGCCGCGGGCCAGGGACCGGGCGTGCGGGTCGGGCCGGTAGCCGAGCTCGTCGACGGCGGCCTGGACGGCGGCGCGCCGCTCGGGGGAGACCTTCGGGGAGCCCTGCAGGACGAGGGAGACGAGCGACTTGGAGACCCCGGCGCGGGCGGCGACGCTGCGGATGGTGGGTCGGGTCACTCGTCCTCCTGGACGGTCGGGGCGTGCGAGACTGATCCTAGTCGCTGTTGGACCGGTCCAATACCCCTCGAGGAGCCTCCCCATGTCCGACCTCCACCTCGGCCTCGCCGGCGTCGGCCGCATCGGCGTCATGCACGCCCGCAACCTCGTCGCCACCCCCGGCGTCGGCCGCCTCACCGTCGCCGACGTCGACGCCGCGCGCGCGCAGCAGGTCGCCGCCGAGGTCGGCGCCGACGCCGTCGCCGACGTCGAGTCCCTCCTCGCCGCCGGCGTCGAGGGCCTCGTCGTGGCCACCGGCACCGCCCAGCACCCCGCGCTGATCCGCGCCGGTGTCGAGGCGGGGATCCCCGTCCTGTGCGAGAAGCCCGTCGCCCCCGACGTCGCGCTGTCCCTGCCCGTCCTGGAGTTCATCGCCGAGCGCGGCGGCGTCGTCCGCATCGGGCACCAGCGCCGCTACGACGCCGGCTACCGCGAGGCCAAGCGCGCCTTCGCCGCCGGCGAGCTCGGCTGGCTGCACGCGGTCCGGGCCGTGACCTGCGACGTGACGCCGCCGCCGATCTCGTTCCTCGCCACCTCCGGCGGCCTGTTCCGCGACTGCAGCGTCCACGACTTCGACGTCATCCGCTGGATCACCGGCCGCGAGGTCGTCGAGGTCTACGCCCGGGGCAGCAACAACGGCGACCCCGCGATCGGCGAGGTCGGCGACGTCGACTCCGCCCTCGCCGTGTGCACCCTCGACGACGGCACCCTCGCCGTCGTCACCGCCTCCCGCTACAACGGCGGCGGCCACGACGTCCGCCTCGAGCTGCAGGGCTCGAAGGCGTCCCTGGAGGTCGGCCTGGACGCCCGCACCGCGCTGCGCTCGGCCGAACCGGGCGTCGCGTTCCCCGACGGCGCCCCGCACACCACGTTCGCCGAGCGGTTCGCCGACGCCTACCGCGCCGAGGTGGCCGCCTTCGCCGACCTCGTCCGCGGCGTCGAGGGGGAGCTGTGCCGCCCCGAGGACGCCGTCGCGGCCTCGAAGGTCGCCGACGCCGCCCAGGCGTCCCTGCTCAGCGGGACCCCCGTCCGCGTCGGCTGACCCCACCGCGCCCACCGCGCGGCCTCAGGCGCAGATGTCGTCCGAGGCCACGCGGGTCGCGATGGGCGTGCCCGGCGACGCCGTCGCGGACGGGGTGCCCGTCACCCGCGAGCGCACGTCCGTCACCGTCGTCCCGGCCGACCGCACCTCGACGACGACGCTCGCGCCCAGGCTCGCGTCGAGCTGCGTCCTCGCCCCGCCGAGGGCGGCCGCGACCGTGTTCGCCGAGTCCTGCCGGTCGGTGCCGTACCGGACGAGGACGTCCGCGGACGGGTCGGTGGCCTCCCCGTCGCCGGTCCCCGCCGGGACGAACCCCACGGCGGCGAGGTCCTGCGCGAGCTTGCCCGCCACCCCCGCGGTGCCGCCGACGTTGACCACCTGGACGGACACCTTCGAGGGCGCCACCAGCAGCTGCGAGGTCGCCCCCGGGTCGGTCGTCGCGCTCGCCGTCGGGGTGGCCGCCGGGCCGGCGGTGTCGGTGCGGATTTGCTGCCACAGGGTGTCGGCGGCCGCCGTCCACTGCACGCGCGCCTCGTTCGCCGGGTACGGCTCGTTGGGCACGGTGACGAACTGGACGCCGTTCGCGGGCATCTTCTGCAGGCTCTGCGCCAGCGAGGCGATCTCACCGAGGTCGGCGAGCTCGGTGTCGGTGGTGACCGACTTCGTCGCCGCGTCGAGGAAGGAGTACAGCCGGTCCGGGCGCAGCAGCATCCCCGAGCCGGTGACCTTCTGCACCATCGAGCTCATCAGCGCCTGCTGGCGGTTGATGCGCGACAGGTCCGACCCGTCGCCGATGTAGCGGACCCGGGCGTACGCCAGGGCCGTCTCCCCGTCGACCGTCTGCGTCCCCGCCGGCAGGTGCAGGTTGGCCTTCTTGTCGTCGATGGGCTCGGGCGTGCAGATCGTCACCCCGTCCAGGGCGTCGATCATCGACCGGAACCCGGAGAAGTCGACCACGACGTAGTGGTCGATCGGGACCTTCGTCAGCGACTGGACGGTCTTGATCGTGCAGGCCGCCCCGCCCTCGGAGAACGCCGAGTTGAACTGCCCCTTGTGCGCCTGCGTCGTCGTCCCGTCCTCCAGCGTGCACGCCGGGATCTGGACCATCGAGTCGCGCGGGATGCTCACCAGCGTCGCGCTCTGCCGGTCCGCGGCCAGGTGCACCAGCACCGTGGTGTCCGAGCGGGCGCCGGGGTCGGCGTCCGCCCCGCCGTACGCGCCCCCCGTGCCGTCGGACAGCTCCCGGGTGTCGCTGCCCATCACCAGGATGTTGACGGCGTCCTGACCGGTCGTGGGGTCCACCGCCGACTCGTCGCTGGGCTTGTCGCCGAGCAGGCCCGTCACGTCCTGGGCGTTGATGTTGCCCTGGAGCCGGTGGTACGCGTACACCCCGCCGCCGGCCGCCACGACCACCAGCACGACGGCCGCGACGAGGAACCCCCGCAGCAGCTTGAACGCGGTGCCGTGCGCGTGGTCGGAGTGGCGGCCCCGCGCGCGGCGGCCGGCACCGGGCACCTGGCGCTGGGGGTCCGGGTCGAGGGGAGTGGGCACGGGGTCACCGTACGGCCGCACCGGCCCCCGACCTGAGCGGAGTCGTCACAGTTGCGCAGCGCGTGCGCGAGCCCTTCACAGGGCGGGGGTCACTGCACGCCGGCGCGGGCGTTGAGGTCGTCCACGCAGCGCTGGACGGCGGCCTGGTCGCCGTTGGCGTCCACGAAGCAGTCCCACGCCTCCGACCCGCCGTTGTTCAGCGCGACCACCAGGCCCGCGATGACCAGCGCCGAGATCACGGCGCTGATGAGGATCGTGAGGGCGTTGATCACCAGGCCGGTGACGGCGACGCCCTTGTTCGTCGCCCGGCCCCGGCCCACCCGCCGGAAGCCGACGATCGACAGGACCAGGCCCACGATCGCCAGGAGCAGGCTGAGGGGGGCGGCGAGGAGCGTGAAGCACAGGAGCAGCGCCACGACGCCCAGGACCAGGCCCGCGATCGCGGCCCCGTTCTTCGGCGCCGGTCGGTCGTACTGGCCGTACCCGCTCGGCGGGGCGTACTCGCTGGACATCGTGGCCCTCCCTGGTCGGTTGCGGGTGATCGTCCCAGAGACGGGGCGCTACCGCCCCTCCACCGTGCCGTCGTTGATCGCGAGGTGGTCGGCGACGAACGGGAAGACGACGGTGAAGCACAGCAGCACCGCACCCGCGGCCACGAGCAGGCTGATGAGCAGCCGCAGCCACCACGGCCCGGGCAGAGCCCGCCACCACGCCGCGTACATCAGCCCCCCACCGGGGTCAGCGACGACGGCTCGCCGGCCGAGCGGTCCTGCACGGAGTCCAGCTCCGCGAACACGACGTACCGCTCCCGCGCCGAGTACATCGGGTGGCAGGCCGTCAGCGTCAGCCACGCCCGCGTGGGCGTCGCGCCCGGCTGGTCGGGCACCGGGGCGATGACCGAGACCTGCTTCGGGCTGACGACCTCCCAGGAGCGGACCCGGTACGTCAGCCACTGCGTGCGGGTCGCCACGACGACGGCGTCGCCCTCGACGAGCTCGGCGATCCGGTTGAGCGGCTTGCCGTAGGTCACGCGGTGCCCGGCGACGGCGAAGTTGCCGACCTGACCGGGCATGGCCGTCGCGGGGTAGTGGCCCATGCCCTCCTTCAGCTCCTCGGTGCCGGTGCCCTCGACGACGGGCACCGCGTAGTCGGCCCCGAAGCGGGGCACGTAGACGATGGCGAAGGGGTCGCCCACCGCGGGGACCGCGACGGGGTCGACCGGCGGGTCGGCGGCCGGGGCCGTCGCGGTGGCCGCCGGGGCCGGGGTGCCCGCGGGCGCCGGGGCCGCCCACCGGTCCTCCAGCGCGCTGACCCGGGCGGCCTGCGCCTGCCCGGAGGTGAAGTCCGTCCAGTAGACCTGCCAGACCACGAACAGCAGGGTCAGCACCCCGGCGGTGATGAGCAGCTCCCCGACCACCGACACGGCCCGGCGGATCACGCCGCCCCCGCCCGGGCGTGGTCGAGGCGGGTGGTGCCGTCGAAGGCGGGCAGCGCGAGGTCGTCGTCGGCGGCGACCTCGTAGCCCAGGCCGTAGGCCGCGACGTACTGGCGGTAGACGGCGACCTCGGCGGAGGCCCCCAGCGCCGCGCGCAGGGCGTCGACGTCGCCGACGGCCGCGATCCGGTACGGCGGCGAGTAGGTGCGGCCCTGCAGGACCAGGACGTTGCCGACGCAGCGCACCGCCGACGTCGACACCACCCGCTGATCCATGATCATCATCGCTTCGGCCCCCCCGGCCCACAACGCGTTCACGACGGCCTCGACGTCCTGCTGGTGGACCACCAGGTCGTCGGGCGAGGCGCCCGCGGGGCGGCGCACGTCGTCCGCGCCCGTGGGGGCGTCGTCCAGGGTGACGGCCAGCCCCGGCCCCCGGACGGCCAGCGCCCCCGAGGCCGTGCCGAGCGCGGCGTCCTGCAGCGGGTCCGCGGTCCCGGCCGGGACGTCGCGGCTGAGGGCGTCGACCTCGGCGCGCAGCGCGGCGACCTGCGCGGCGCGCGCGGCGTTCTCCCGCGAGCGCTGCGCCACGACGGACCCCAGGTCGGCGGACTCCGAGCGCAGGTCGGTGCCGCCGGCGGTCAGCGCGCTGGTCGCGAAGAGCAGACCGGCGGCGGCGAGCACGAGGACCACCCCGGCGCGCCGGACGACCCGACGACCCCCCACCTGCACCTCCGTGACCCACCGAGCGTCGACCGACCGCACACCGATCGTCGCACTACGCTGATCCGGAGGTGACGGCCCCCGTCCCCGCCCACCCCGACTGGAGGTCGACGTGCCCCGCCGCAAGAAGTCCGACGAGACGGGCGAGACGAGCGACGCGACCGCGGCCGCGACCGGTGCCACCGGCCGCAGGCGCCGCAAGGACCAGGACGTGATCGCCGACACCGACCGTGCGATGAAGCGGAAGAACCAGCTCACCCCGCGCTGGTGGATCTACACGATGGTCGGCCTGATGGTCCTGGGCCTGGCCTGGATCGTGGTCTTCTACCTGTCGAGCTCGCTGCTGCCGGTGCCGGGCTGGGACAACTGGAACCTCGTGGCCGGCTTCGCGCTGGTGCTGGTGGGGTTCGCGATGACGACCCGCTGGCGCTGAGCGTCGCGCTGCGCCCACCGGGTGAGCGCTGACGCGGCGGGAGAACCTCCCCCGGCGTCAGGGTTAAGGTGCTGTCCGACCACGACACCGTCCAGGGGGCCGAGTGCTGCACGTCGTCTACCGATCCCACGGCGGGGAGAACGCCAAGGGTCGGCCGTCCTGGTACTCCAAGGCCCTCGCGCTGGACTCGTTCCTGCGCGCCGTCGCCACGGCCCGGGCCGCCGGTGAGGGCGTGGAGGTGCTGTTCCTCAACGACGGCCCGCTGCCGCAGGACCGCCTCGACCTGGTGCGAGCCCACGGGTCCGTGCGCGCCATCACCGGGGGCAGCAACCGGGCCAGCTACCTGGCGGCGCTGAAGCTCGCGGCCCGCTCGGACTGGTCCGCGCAGGACCTCGTGCTGTTCGCCGAGGACGACTACCTGTGGCGGCCCGACGCGCTGGTCTCGCTGCTGCGCTCGGCGGCCGGGCACCGCGCGGAGTACTTCGCCCCCTACGGCGTCGGCACGCACGACGACATCGAGGGCCGGGTGCCGCAGTGGCGCCGCCCGCGGTCGGCGCGCGGCGAGGACGCCATCCCGAGCAGCGCGGTGCGCTGGGTGCCGCACGAGAGCACCACGAGCACGTTCGCGGTGCGCGTGGGGGCGCTGCGCGAGGACCACCGGCTGCTGGTGCTGTGCTGCCTGTCCGGCGGCGACTTCGACCACACGAGCCTGCTGGCCGTGCAGGGCATCCCGCGCTTCACGGCCCGCGACCTGGTGCACCACCACCCCGGCGCGTCGTCGAACCCGGTGCTGCGGGTGGCCCGCGCCGCGTACCTGACGGCGGTCCGCGGTGCGGTGGACGTGGCCTCGCTGCGCCGCCCGGCGCGCCGGCGGCGGCTGGCGGCGGCCGACCCGGCCGTGTGCACGCACATGGAGGACGGCTGGCTGGCCCCGGCCCCGACCGGGCAGCCGGGCTACTGGGAGGACCTGGCGGCGGACACGCGGCGCTGGGCCGAGCGCGGGCGCGACGCCGAGACGGACCCCCGCCCGACCGTGGGCGTGTGACGGGACGCTGACCGTCCCGGCCCTGCCGTGACGCTGAGTCACCAGCAGGGCTTCCCCCGACCTCCCGGCCGACCCCCCGGCCGACCCGGTGTTGTCCACCACCTGGGGACGGAGTGTGGATGACGACCCCCGTCGTCCACAACCTTTGTCCACCGACTTCTCCACAGCCTGTGGACGACTGTGGGAAACCCCGAGGGACGTCCACAGCGATGTCCACGGGCTGGGGATCGCCGACAGCGGTTCGCACAGGTGTGCGAAAGCCTGTGGACAGCAGTACGGCGGTCCTGCCGCGGCGCGCTCCCCCGGCGCCGACTCCGATGCGTCACCACCTCCCGGTGGCCCCGCGTCAGAAGGGCGAACGGGTCGCCGCGTACGCCAGCAGCGCGAGCACCACGACCGCCACGGCCCCCGTCCCGGCCCACTGCACCGCCCGGCGGCCGCGACGGCCCCGGGCCAGCGCCGTCGCCACCAGCGCCCCGGTGACCAGCCCCCCGAGGTGGGCCTGCCAGGAGATGCCCGCGACGAAGACGCCGACGAGGAAGTTCACGACGATGAGGGCCGCGATCTGCCCGGTCTGCCGCCCCAGCTGGCGGTTCACCACGAGCAGGGCCGCGAACAGGCCGAAGATCGCGCCCGAGGCACCCACCAGGGAGCTGTTCGCCGTGAACGGCAGCAGCAGCCCCCCGACGGCCCCGCCGAGCGCGGAGAGCACGTACAGGGCGACGAAGCGGACCCGGCCCAGCAGCGGCTCGAGGTACTGCCCCGTGATCCACAGGGCGTACATGTTCAGCAGGAGGTGCAGCGGGCTGCCGTGCAGGAACGCCGACGTCAGGGGCTGCCACCAGGTGCCGGGGCCGAAGGCGTTGGCGTAGTAGCCGTTGACCAGCGGCAGCCAGTCGTACACGGACGACGGCAGCACGTACCGCCCGGCGAACATCACCAGGCACGCCCCGATGAGGACCTTCGTGACGACCGTGTCACGGCTCCTCAGGACCCCGCCGAACGTGCTCCGCGGCTGCCGGACGCCCTTGGCGGCCTCGGCGACGCAGTCGACGCACTGGACCCCCACCGCGGCCGGCCGCTGGCACTGCGGGCAGGCCGGGCGCTCGCACCGCTGGCAGCGCACCCACGACTCCCGGTCGGGGTGGCGGGGGCAGACGGGGACGTCACTCATCGTCGATCACGTCCGGACCAACGCGCGGGACGTCCCCGTCGTTCACGCTCGCCGCGAGGGTCAGTCGCGCTCGACGTCCACCGAGCTGATTACGACCGGCTCGCGCGGGGCGTCGCCCGGGCCGACGGGCACGGTCGCGATGGCGTCCACGACGGCGCGGCTGGCGTCGTCGGCGACCTCACCGAAGATGGTGTGCTTGCCGTTGAGGTGCGGGGTGTTCGTGACGGTCACGAAGAACTGCGAGCCGTTGGTGCCGTGACCGGCGATCTTGCCGGCGTTGGCCATGGCCAGCAGGTACTTCTTGTCGAAGCGCAGGTCCGGGTGGATCTCGTCGTCGAACTGGTAGCCGGGGCCGCCGCGGCCGTCGCCGCGCGGGCAACCGCCCTGGATCATGAAGCCGTCGATGACGCGGTGGAAGGTCAGCCCGTCGTAGAAGGGCTCCGACTTCTTCTCACCGGTGGCCGGGTCCTGCCACTCCTTCGTGCCCTCGGCGAGGCCCACGAAGTTCGCCACCGTCTTGGGGGCGTGGTTCTCGAACAGTTCCAGGCGGATGTCGCCGTGGTTGGTGTGCAGGGTGGCGTACATGCCCCTCATCCTTCCACGGGTCCCGCACGCCCTCAGCTCCGCGTCTGGTGGCGCACCGGCCCCACCTGCGGTGGGATGACGGTTGGTGATCGTCGCCGGCACGTCGAGGCGGGGCACGTGTCGCGGGCCCCGGACGTTCGCGACGTCAGAGCAGGACGACCCAGAGGAGGACGCATGTCGCACACGAAGAGCCGCACCGAGGTCCTGCAGGGCCAGGGCGCCGCGCTCGCCGAGAAGGTGGGCACCGCCGTCGACTGGGCGCAGCCGCGCCTGGAGAAGGGCTGGGCCGCGTCCAAGGAGGCCGCCGCGCCGCGCGTCGAGGCCGCCGTCCAGAAGGTGACCCCCGCGGTCGACGGCGCCCACCGGGCCGTCGAGGACCTCCTGCCCAAGCTCGTCGAGGCCGTGCAGGAGGCCGCCACGACGGCCAAGGAGTCCGCCGGCCCCGCCCTGACCAGCGCGACGGCCGCCGTCACCACGGCCGCCGGCACCGTGAAGGCGGCGCAGAAGTCCGCCGGGGTCGCGGGCAAGGGCGCGCGGAAGACCGCGAAGAAGGGCGCGAAGACGGCGAAGAAGCACCCCGCCGCGACGCTGGCCGCCGTGACCGGCGCCGCCGCGAAGAAGAAGCATGAGAAGAAGGGCGGCAGCGGGAAGAAGCTGCTCGTCCTGACCATCCTCGCGGCGGGCGGCGCGGCCGTCTGGGCCGTCACGCGCGGCAAGAAGGAGGACCCGTGGTCGGCCCCCGGCGCCGCGTGGACCCCCGCCCCCGCGGCGACGACGCCCACCACCCCGGCGGCGGCCGCGTCGACGGAGAAGCTCGAGGAGGCCACCGGGACGTCGGACGAGACGTCGTACGCGGGGGTCGACGACGAGGCGCCGCACGCGGCGCCGGTGCCGCTGTCCGACCCGGCCGCGGCCGCCGCGGCCGACGCCGACCCGATCGTCCAGAACTCGACCCTCGGCGGCGCGTCGGTGGACGACACGTCCGTCGCGGAGCCGACCGACGACACCGAGGGCGGCCGGAAGGCCTGACCCCGCCCCCGGCCGCTCCCCGCTGCGGGGGCGGTCGGACGGGGACGCGCGAGAGGCCGGTCACGTCGACGACGTGACCGGCCTCAGCGGTTCCCGGTGGAGGCAAGGGGACTCGAACCCCTAACCCCCTGCTTGCAAAGCAGGTGCGCTACCAATTGCGCCATGCCCCCGGGTGGTTCCGGACCTCAGCGCACCGTGTCGGTGGCCTCGGCCCACAGGTCGCGCTCGGCCTTCTGCGACGCCTTGCGGCGCCAGGCGAAGACGCCCCCGGCGAGCAACCCCACCAGCAGCAGCTTCTTCACGGTGGACCTCCTGCGACCGACGGCTACGACGCAGGAACGCTAGCACGCGACACCGTGCGTGATCGCCCTCAGGTCCACGGCCCGCGCGCCGACCGGAGGGGTGCCATGCCCACTCCCCCGCGCGCCGCCCCGGCCGCCCCCCGCACCGCCCTCGTGCACGAGTGGGTCGCCGCCCGCGCCGGCGCCGAGCAGGTCTTCGAGGTCCTCGCCGGGCTGTGGCCGGACGCCGACCTGCACGCCCTGACCGTCGACCCCGCCGTCGCGCTGGACCTGGGCGGGCGCCGCGTCCGCACCACCGCCCTCGACGCCCTGCCCGCGCCCCGGGCGCTGACGCTGCCCCTGATGCCGGCCGCCTGGGCGGCGCACGCGCGCGACGTGCAGCGCAGCTACGACCTCGTCGTCACCTCCCACCACGCCTTCGCGACGTCCAACCGGCTCGTCGCCCCCGGCGGCGTGCACCTCGCCTACGTCCACACCCCCGCCCGGTACGTGTGGAGCCCCGAGCTCGACGGCCGCGGCACCTCCCCGCTGCTCGCGCCCGCCCGCCGGGCCCTGGCCGCCGCCGACCACCGCGCCGCCCGGCGGGTCACCGCCTTCGCCGCCAACAGCGCCGAGGTCGCCCGCCGCGTCGAGCGGTTCTGGGGCCGCGAGGCCACCGTCGTCCACCCGCCCGTCGACGTCGCCGCCTTCGCCGCGGCCCCCGCACCGACCCTCGACCTGCCCGACGGCTTCCTGCTCGCCCTGGGCCGGTTCGTGCCCTACAAGAACCACCTGCTCGCCGTCGACGTCGCCGAGCGCGCCCGCCGGCCCCTCGTCCTGGCCGGCGCCGGGCCGCTGCTCGCGGCGCTGCGCGAGCGCGCCGCGACGGCCACCGTGCCCGTCGTCGTGCTGGACCGCCCCTCCCGGCGGACCGTGCACGAGCTGCTGCACCGCGCCGCCGTCCTGCTGTTCCCCACCGTCGAGGACTTCGGCATCGTCCCCGTGGAGGCCATGGCCTCGGGCACCCCCGTCGTCGCGCCCGCCCGCGGCGGCTCCGGGGAGACCGTCCTCGACGGCGTCAGCGGCGCGCTCGTCGACGACTTGCGCGTGGACGCGCTGGCCGCGGCGGTCCCCCGCGCCGAGGCGTGCACCCCCGACGGCTGCCGCCGCCGCGCCGCCGCGTTCGACGTGGGCCGGTTCCGCGAGCGCGTGCTGGCGTGGGCGGGCGCGCACGCCGGGGTCCTGCGGTGATCCTGCAGCTCGTCCTCGCCGCGGCCGGCGCCTTCACCGGCCTGCTGCTCTGCGTGACCGCCACGGACCGCACCCGGCTGGCGGTGGCGGCGTTCCTGGCGGTCCCGCAGGTGTACGTGGGGCCGCTCGCGACGGCGAACCTGCCGCTGAGCCAGTGCTGGACCATCCTCATCGCCGTCTGCTGGCTGCTGGAGCGCAAGGAGCTGCCGCTGCGCGACCCGGTGCTCCGCGCCGTCCTGCTGCTCGCCGTGCTGCAGGGCCTGGCGATCAGCTGGTCGCCGGACCCCGTGGTGGGCGTCCTGGAGGTGGCGCGGCTGCTGTCGTTCGCGTTCCTCGCGCTGTACGCCACCCGCGTCGAGCGGGAACGGCCCGGCGCCCTGGCCGGGCCGTTCACCGTCGTCCTGGGCTGGGCCGTCCTCGACGCCGTGCTGGTGTGGGTGTTCCGGCTCGCCCCGGCCGTCGAGGCCGCGTTCCTGCGGTCCCCGCTGGCGGTCCTCGTCGTGGGGCCCGACGCCATGACGGCGTTCTTCGACGGCGGCGCGAACAACGTGACCGACCCGGTGAAGGCGGGCGGGTTCTTCATCAACGCCAACGTGTCGTCGATGTTCCTGGGCGTCGCGACGTTCTGCTTCCTGGCCCTGGGGGTGGGGCTGCGCGGGCGGCGACGGCGGCTGCACGCCGCCGGCGCCCTGGTCTGCTGGTCGGCGACGTTCGCGACGGGGTCGAAGACGGCGGCGGCCCTCGCCCTCGTCCTGCCGCTGGCCGTGCGCGGCGTCCAGGTGCTCGGCCGCCCCCGCGCGCGGTGGTTCCTGCCGCAGGCCGCCGCCGCGGTCGGCCTCGGGGTGTGGCTGCTGCCGGGGCTCCTGGAGCGGTACGTGCCCGGGTACGCCGACGCCTCCTCCGAGAGCCTGGCGAGCCGGCAGCCGATGTGGGACTTCGCGGTGCAGATGTTCCGCGAGCACCTCGTCCTGGGGCTGGGGTTCGGCGGCTGGTCGCGCACGATCGAGCAGTTCGCCGCGCTCGGCATCGACGCGCTGCCGCCGCACAACCTGTTCATCGCGGCGTGGGCCTCCAGCGGCCTGCCCGGCGTCGCCGGGCTGCTGAACCTGGCCGTGACGGTCCTGGTCGTGCTGACCGCGACGGTGGTCCGCGGCGTCGGGACGCACCTGGCGCGCACGGCGGCGTTCGCGCTCGGGGCGTGGTGGTGGGTCCTGGTGCACGGGATGGGCGACAACACCGCCGTCTACGGGGAGGCGAAGTCGATGATCCTGCTGGCGATGCTGCTGGGTCTGGTGACCGCGCGCCGCGCCGCGGCCCACCGCGCGCCCGAGGCGGTGCCGTGCCCCGCGTAGCGGTCCTGCGGCACACCTTCGGGCTGCCCTCCGAGCCGTTCGTCCTCACCCAGGCCGGCGCGTTCTCCCGGTGGGAACCGGTGCTGGTCTCCCGGGACGCGCTGCCCCCCGGGGTGCCGGGCCTGTCGCTGGGCCCGCGGGCCGGGGCCCTGCACACCGCCGGGGTGTCCTCGCGGGCGCTGCGCGACCTGCTGGTCTCCGCGCGGGCCGACGCGGTCCTGGCCCACTTCGGGGTCGAGGCGGCCTGCGCGCTGCCCGCGGCCCGGCGCGCCGGGGTCCCGCTGGCGACGGTGTTCCACGGCTTCGACGCCACGACCTCCCGCCTCGACCTGCTGCGGTCGCGGCGGCTGTCGTGGTGGACGTACCTGCGCCGGACGGGCGCGCTGGCCCGCCGCGGCGACCTGTTCCTGCCCGTGTCCGACCACCTGCGGGCGCGGCTGCTGGCGCGCGGGTTCCCCGCCGCGCGGACCGTGACGCACCACCTGGGCATCCGGCTGGACGACCTGCCGGTCCTGCCCGCGCGCCCCCGCACCGTCGTCCACGTCGGTCGGCTGGTCCCCAAGAAGGG
Source organism: Kineococcus rugosus (assembly GCF_050871975.1). Taxonomy (NCBI): domain Bacteria; kingdom Bacillati; phylum Actinomycetota; class Actinomycetes; order Kineosporiales; family Kineosporiaceae; genus Kineococcus; species Kineococcus rugosus. Next base: position 36,861 of record NZ_JBJLSJ010000039.1, read on the forward strand.
GCACGCGGACCTGTTCCGGGCGCTCGCCGGCCTGCCCGGCGTGCACCTGACGTGCGTGGGCGAGGGGCCGCTGCGGGCGTCGCTGACCGACCTGGCGCGGCGGCTGCGGCTGGACGTGGAGTTCACCGGCGCCCTCGACCACGCGGCGACGCTGCGGCGCATCGCGACCTCGGCGGTGCTGTGCCTGCCGAGCACGACCGGTCCCACGGGCGACCAGGAGGGCCTGGGCCAGGTGCTACTGGAGGCCGGGGCGATGGGCCGGCCGGTCGTCGCGACCCGGCACGGCGGGATCCCGTCGGCGGTCGTGGACGGGCGCACGGGGCTGCTGGTGCCCGAGGGCGACCCGCGGTCGCTGGCCGCGGCGCTGCGCCGCGTCCTGGACGACGACGCGCTGGCCCGGTCGCTGGGGGCGGCGGCGCGGGCGCACGTCCACGCCGGGTTCGACGTCGTCCGGCGGACGGCGGTGCTCGAGGACCTGCTCGACGGGCTGCGCGGCGCGGGGACGCGCCGGTGAGCCGGGTCGTCGTCCTCACCCGCGGGCTGCCGCTGCACCGCGCGGGCGGCATGGAGTCGGTGGCGTGGGACCTGTGCCGGGCGCTGGCCGCGCGCTGCGAGGTGACGGTCCTGACCACGGCGCTGCCGGGGGCCGACGCCACCCGGGACGGGGTGCGGGTGCGGGCGCTGCCGGGGACGGCCCCCGGCCGCTACTCCCGCGCCTGGTGGGCCGCGTCCCGCGCCGCGCTGGAGGCGGAGCTGCGCGCCGGGGGCGTCAGCGGGGTCCTGTCCGTCAGCGCGGGCGCGTTCTCCGGGGTGGACCTGCCCGCCCGGTTCGGGGCCCGCACGGTCCTGCAGGCGCACGGGACGTCCGTCGCGGAGCTCACCTCCAAGCTCGGCAGCCGCCGGCTGCGGGCCACGGCGTCGGCGGTGCGGAACGTGCGCGGGCTGCTGCGCGACGTCCGCACGTACCGGCGCTTCGACGACGTCGTCGCCGTGGGCCCCAGCGTCCGGGACTCCCTGACCCGCGCGCCGCTGGGCCGCTGGGTGGCGATGCCGGCCGTCCACCTCGTGGAGAACGGGGTCGACACGACGGTCTTCCGGCCCGACCCGCGCGGGCGGACGCGCGCCGAGGTCCGTGCCGGGCTGCGGGCCGAGCTGGCCGTGGACGGGGAGCTGCTGCTCGTCGCGGGCCGGCTGCACCCGCAGAAGCGGGTGGACCGCTCGATCCGGCTGCTGCCGCACCTGCCGGCCGCCACGCTGGTGCTGGCCGGGGACGGACCGGACCGGCCCGCGCTGGAGCGGCTCGCCCGCGAGCTGGGGGTGGCCGACCGGGTCCGGTCCCTGGGGGCCGTCGACCGCGACCGGCTCCCGCAGCTGCAGGCGGCGGCCGACGTCTCGCTGCTCACGTCGCAGTGGCGGGAGGGGCTGCCGATGGCGGTCCTGGAGTCGCTGGCCTGCGGCACGCCCGTGGTGACGTCGCTGACCACCGCCCCCGTGGCCGGGGCCGCCGCCGTGGAACGGGTCGACGCCGCCGACCCGCGGGAGCTGGCGGCCGCGGTCCGCCGGGCCCTCGCCGCCCCGCGCGGGGGGTCCCTGCTGCCGGCCCGCTACGACCTGGCGCACGTCGCCGCCCGGTACGCCGGCCTGCTGGGGGCCGGCTGATGCGCGACGCCGTGCGCCGCCTCGTGCTGGGCGGCCTGGCCGGCAAGCTGCTCGGGGCGCTGCGCGAGGTGCTGCTCGCGGCGGCCTACGGCACGGGCGCCCCGGCGACGGCCGCGCGGGTGGCCCAGACGGGCACCCTCGTCCCCGTCGACCTGTTCACCGCCGACGTCCTGTCCGCCGGGTTCCTGCCGCTGCACACCGAGCTGCTGCGCACCGACCCCTCCCGCGCGGCGAGCCTGTTCCGGGCGGTGCGGGCCGGGGCGTGGGTGCTGTCGGCGCTGCTGGTGGCGGTCCTGCTCGTGCTGGCCCGGCCGGTGGTGGACCTGCTCGCCCCCGGCCTGGACGACGCGACGGCGACCACCTCGGCGCGGTTCCTGCAGGTCATGGCGTGCGGCGTCCCGAGCTACCTGCAGTTCTCGCTGCTCGGCTACCTGGAGATGTCCCACGGCGGGTTCCGGCTGTCCAGCGTCCGCGCGACCGTGCAGAACGTCGGGATGATCGCCTCGCTCGGGGCGGCCTGGGCGCTGGGCGAACCGGTCCTGCTGGCCTCGGGCTTCACCCTCGCCTACCTCGCGCTGCACGCGTGGGGCGCGCGCAGCGTCCGCCACCTGCTGCCCACCGCCGCCGGGGCGGGGGGCCGGGAGCTGGCGCTGCGCTGCTGGCGCCGGGTGCGCCCGCTGCTGCTGCTGCCCGTCGCCCTGCAGGGGTCGGTCGTCACCGAGCGGGTCGTCGCCTCGCTGCTCGGCGACCACGTCGTCGCGGCCGTCGACTACGCCCGGTTCGTCGCGGCGACGGGCGTGAACCTCCTCGCGGTGCCGCTGGGGCTGGCGGGCCTGGCGACCCTGTCCGGGCTCGGCGCGGCCGCGGCCCGCGAGCGCCTGGTCGCGGTCCTGCCGGGGTTGCTGCTGGTGGTGGTGCCGTCGTCGGTGGTGCTGACGGTGGGGGCGGCCCCCGTGGTGCGGGTCCTGTACGCGCGGGGGGCGTTCGACGCGACGTCGGTGGCGACGTCGGCGGCGGTGCTGACGGGCCTGGGGGTGGGCTTCTGGGCCCAGTCGTGCGCGTACGTGCTGGTGAAGGCGCTGAACGCGGCCGGGCGCAACCGGGCGGCGGTGGCGTCGCTGCTGGCGGGCCTGGCCGTGACGGTCGCGGTGAACGTGCTGGCGCACCCCGTGCTGGGGCCGGTCACGGTGGGGCTGGCCGCCTCGGCCGGGTCGGTGGTGACGACGGCCGCGGCGGCGCGGGCGCTGGGGGTGGGCGCGGAGCTGGGCCGGTGGCTGCTGGTCTGCGCCCCGCCGGCGGGCCTGGCGGCGGTCCTGGCCGTGCTGGCCGGGCGGGTGGTGCCGGGCGGCGGGTGGGCGGGGCTGGTCGCGGTCGCGGGGTCCGTCGCGCTGGTGTGGGCGGTGGCGTGCGCGCTGCCCGGGCCGTGGCGGCGGGTCGCGGCGGGGGTGCTCCGCCGGTCCTGACGCGGGCGGTCAGACGCCGGTGAGCAGGGTGCGCGCGGCGTCGCGCAGCTCCTGGCCGCGGGTGGCCCAGTCGTGCCCCCGGGCGTGCCGGGCCACGCGCTCGGGGCGGCCCGGGTCGCCGTCGCGCAGCAGGTCGAGCACCTGGGCGACGAACTCGTGGCGCTCGCGGACGAAGACCGCCCCGGGCACCGGCTCGATCGCCGGCAGGGGGGTGCTGACGACGGGCAGCCCCGCGGCGAGGTACTCGTACGTCTTCAGCGGGGAGATGCCCACGGTCAGCGGGGACACCCGGTACGGCACGACCCCCACGGTCGCGGTGGCGAGCTCGGTGGCGAGGTCGGCGGCGGGCAGCGTGCCGACGACCTCGGCGCCCGCGCCGACCAGCCGCCGCCACGTCTCGTGGGCGGGGTCGGTGACGGGCCCCACGAGCCGCAGCCGGCCCGTCCCGCGCAGCGCGACGGCGAGGTCGAGCAGCAGCGGCAGGTCCACCTTGTGCGGGGCGAGGGTCCCGGCGAAGACGACCGTGCTCCCCCGGGGGACGGCGCGTTCGCGGGCGGCGGTGAAGGGGCCGGCGTCGCAGACGTTCGGCAGGCACCGGGTGGCCGTGAACCCCTGCGCGCGCAGGTGCTCCTCGACGGCGGGGCTGGTGGCGAGCGCGAGGTCGGCGCGCAGCGCGCGCTCGGCGGCCAGCAGCCGCCCGCGGTGGACGCCGGGGTTCTCGTGCAGCAGGTCGACGAGGTGGTAGACGGTCCGGTCGGCGTGCGCCTCGAGGCCGTAGGTGAAGGGCGTGTACGTCCACAGCAGGCGCGGACCGGGGTGCGCGGTCCAGCGGCGGACCTGCCGCTGCAGCAGCCGCCGGTTCAGCGCCCGCGTGGACGGCGCGTGGTGCGGGACGAGCCGGGGGGTGACGACCTCCACGCCGTCCGGGACGGCGCGGCCGGTCGTGGAGGGGGTGGCGCGCAGCCGCCGCAGCACCCGCCGGGCGTCGGAGGGGCGCAGGGCGCGGGTGCCGGCGCCCTCGGTGAAGACCACGGGCCACTGCCGGGCCAGGGCCGCGGTGACGTGGTGCTGGTTCGTCGCGATGGGGGCGTCCCAGTCGGCGGTGCCGAGGACGAGGACGAGCGGGGTCACCGCCCGGCCGCCGTGACCAGCTGGCCGACGGTCCGCAGCAGGATCTTGACGTCCAGCCACAGCGACCAGTTCTCCACGTAGTGGTTGTCGAACCGGGCGCGCTCGGAGATCGAGGTGTCCCCGCGCAGCCCGTTGACCTGGGCCCACCCGGTGACGCCGACGGGCACCCGGTGCCGCCAGAGGTAGTCGTCGTGGTCGCGGGTGAACTTGTCCACGAAGTAGGGGCGCTCGGGGCGGGGACCGACGAGGGACATGTCGCCGCGCAGCACGTTCCACAGCTGGGGCAGCTCGTCGAGGGACAGCCGGCGCAGCCAGCCGCCGACCGGGCCCACCCGGTCCTGGACGTCCCACCGGGTGTCGGAGTCGGGCAGCGGGCGCATCGTGCGCAGCTTCAGCAGCGGGAAGGTCCGCCCGTCCAGGCCGACCCGTTCCTGCCGGAACAGCACCCCGGGGCCGACCTCGGCGCGGACCAGCAGCGCGCACAGCAGCAGGACCGGGCTGACCGCGACGAGGCCGAGCGCGGAGGCCACGACGTCCAGGGCGCGCTTGAGCGGCCAGGTGGGGGCCCGGAAGGCCGGCCGCCGCAGCTGGACGAGGGGCACGCCGCGCACGGAGTCGACGGCGCGGTGGGTCGAGACGACCTGCCAGAACCGCGGGACGGTGAAGATCTCCACGTCGAGCCCCTGGCAGCTGCGCAGGACGTCGACGACGACCCTCTCGGGGGCGTTGGAGTAGCCGATGACGACGACGTCCGCCCGGTGCCGGCGCACGAGGTGGGGCAGGTCGGAGACGCCGCCGAGGACGGGCAGCGGGCGCGCCCCGGCGGGCAGCCGGGGGTCGTCGTCGACGAAGCCGACGGGGCGCAGGCCGTACCGGCCGGAGTCGAGGATCTCGACGAGCTGGGCCCCCAGGCCGCCGCAGCCGACGACGAGGGTCCGGGCCGCGACCCGGCCCCGCACGCGGTGCCGGACGCGGACGGCGTACAGGAGCGTGCGGGCGCCGACGACGAGCACGGTCTGGAGCAGGGCCGCCCGCAGGGCGGGACCGTCCACCGCCCCGAGCCCCAGGGCGCCCTGGGCGATGGAGGCGATCCCGAGCGCGCCGACCGCTCCCCCGGCGAGCAGGGGCAGGTCGTCGAGGACGCTGAGCTCCAGGCGCGGCCGGTACAGCCCCGTCAGGGCGTGCAGGACCAGCACGGACGCGGAGAAGACGGCCACGACCGGGGACCGCTGCCCCAGCAGCAGGACGACGGCCAGGACGCTGAGCGCGTCGGTGCCCAGGAGCAGCAGGGACAGCTGCGGGAGCCGGCGGGTCGGGCGGGGCGGGGCGGGCGCGAGCCGTCCGCCCGCCGGGCGCACGACGGTGCCGGGGCCGCTCGTCATCGTCACGCGTGCCCTCCCGTCCGTTTCCCGTACCACAGCGACTCCTCCGACGTGAGTGGTCGTCGTCGCGACGGCGTGTCGACTTGAGGTCCACGGTCCCGGCCGGGCTGGTTCCGACCCGTTCGGCGGACACCGGCCGCGCCGGGGGTCAACTGCCGGTGACGGGCGCCGATGGACGCCCGTGGACCTCGTCGACTACCTGCGCGCGCTGCGCAAGCACTGGATCCTCGTGGTCCTGTCCGTGCTGCTCGGTGGTGGCGCCGGGTTCGGCGCGTACTCCACCAGCGCGCCGGTGTACCGGGCCGACTGCCTGCTGTTCGTGTCGATGTACGACTCGGGCAACGCGGCGCTGCTCATGCAGGGCAGCATGTTCACCCAGCAGCGGGTGCAGTCCTACACCAGCGTCCTGACCAGCCCGAAGGTCCTGGCCCCGGTGATCCGCGAGCTGGACCTGGACACCACGCCCCGCGCGCTGGCCGAGCACGTCAACTCCACGGCGCCCATCGGGACCGTCCTCATCGAGGTCACCGTCGACGAGTCCTCCCCCGAGCTGGCCGCCGACGTCGCGAACTCCATCGCCCGGCACTTCGGCACCGTCGTCAGCGAGCTGGAGCAGGCCACCCCCGAGACGATGAGCCCGGTGCGCATCAACGTGCTGCGCCCGGCGGAGGTCCGCGGCGACCCCATCGCCCCCGACCTGGTGCGCGTGCTGGCGCTGGGGCTGCTGGCCGGTGCGGTCCTGGGCACCGGGCTGGCGATCCTGCGCGAGGTCCTGGACACCACCGTCAAGACGCTGGCGACCATCACCGACCTCGGGGCGCCCGCCCTGGGCTCGGTGCCGGCCGGGGCCGGCGGCCCGCGGCCCGAGCTCGTCGTCGACGGCTCCCGCTCGCCGCAGTCGGAGGCGCTGCGGCAGATCCGCACGAACCTGCAGTTCGCGGACGTCGACCGCCCGCCGCGGCTGGTGGTCGTGACGTCGGCGCTGCCCGGGGAGGGCAAGAGCACGACGGCGGTGAACCTGGCCCTGACCTCGGCGGCGGCGGGGCTGCGCACGATCCTCGTCGAGGGCGACCTGCGGCTGCCGCGGGTGGCCGACTACCTCGGCGTCGAGGACAGCGCCGGGCTCACCACCGTCCTCGCGGGCCGCGTCGACCTCGACGACGTCCTGCAGCCGTACGGCGACACGGGCCTGTCCGTGCTGGCCGCCGGGCCGATCCCGCTGAACCCGGCCGCGCTGCTGGGGTCCCGGCACATGAGCGACCTGCTGGAGCGGCTCCGCGAGCGCGCGGACCTGGTGGTCGTGGACACGCCGCCGCTGCTGCCGGTGGCCGACGCGGCCGTGCTGGCCCGGCAGGCCGACGGCGCGGTCGTCGTCGTCCGGCACGCCCGCACGACCCGCGACCACCTGGTCCGCGCGCTGGAGCGGCTGCGCGCGGTGGACGCGACGGTCCTGGGGGGCGTGCTGACGATGGTCCCCTCGAAGGCGTCGGACTTCTCGTACGCCTACGAGTACGGCTACGGCTACAAGCCCACGACGCCCTCGGACGCCGAGGAGGTCGTCCTGGACCGCTAGAGCACCGCTAGATGTACTGACCACTGAGGTTGGTGACGCGGGAGGCGGGCGGTAGCCCGCCGAGGGCGGTGTGGTGGCGGTGATGGTTGTAGACGTGCAGCCAGCCGGGCAAGGCCTGGCGGCGTTCAGTCTCTGAGGC
>NZ_JBJLSJ010000040.1:0-43712 GCF_050871975.1 Kineococcus rugosus
GGGGGGCCGCCCCCGGACCACCCCCCCCCGGGGGGGCGGCCGGGGGCCGCCCCCCGGCCCCCCCCCCCCGGGGGCCCCCCCCCACGTCCACCTCCTGCGGGCGGGCGCCGCGGTCGGCGCGCCCCCGGCCGCCCGCGTGGTCCAGGACGACGCCGACCACCCTGGCCCGGACCAGCTCCAGGTCCCGCAGGGCGTCGGCCAGCTGCCGGCGGGTCGTGGCCGGGACCTGCGCCACGACGGCCACGCCGTCGACGCCGGTCGCCAGCGCCGCCGCGTCGGCGGCGGCCAGGACGGGCGGCGCGGTCAGCAGGACGAGGTCGAAGCTGGCCTGCAGCTCGTCCAGGACCCGTTGCAGCGCAGCGGACCCGACGAGCTCGTCGGCGCCGGGGGACAGGTCGTGCCGCGCGGTCCCGGCGGGCAGGACGGACGGCCCGGGGGTCTCCACGCGGCGGACCGCGGCGCCGGCGGGGACGGCGTCGAGCAGGACGTCGGCCAGGCCCGGACCCGGGCCCAGCCCCAGCGTCCGGGCCAGGGCGGGGGAGCGCAGGTCGGCCTCGACGAGCAGCACGCGGGTCTCGTGGTCGGCCAGCGCGCGGGCCAGCTCCAGGGCGAGGCCGGCGCCCCGGCCGCCGTCGGCGGCGGGCACCACGAGGAACCGGTGGGAGCCGTCCCCGGCCAGGGACCGGACGGTGGCCCGCAACCGCCGCACCGCCTCGGCCCGGTCGCCCCGGCCGCGACGCCGGCCCGGGCGCCGGCCGCGCCCGGGCGCGGGCAGGACGGCCAGCACGGGGACGTCGGTGACCTCCAGGACGTCGTCGCGGTCGCGGACGCGGGTGTCGAGCAGCTCGCGGCCCACGACGACACCGACGACGAGCAGCGCGCCGAGCACGGCGCCGATCCCGGCGTCGAGGCGGCGGTCGGGGGAGAACGGGGCCCGCGGGGCGGTGGCGGGGGCCACGGTGGTGACGTCGATGGTCGTCGCCTCGCCGGGTTCGACCGGCGAGAGCGACTCGGTGGCGTCGGCGAGCTGGTCGCCGACGGCGTTCGCGATGGCCGCGGCGGACTCGGCCGACCCGGCCACGGCGGTGATGTCGATGAGGACGGTGTCCTGCTGGGCCTGCGCGGTCACCTGGTCGGCAAGGGCGTCGGCGGTGGTGTCCAGGCCGAGCTGGTCGACGACCGGCTGGAGCACGGTCGGGGTGACGGCCAGCCGCACGTAGGACTGCACGAGGCTGCGGGTGTAGGAGGACCCCTGCGCCAGCTCCCCGATGGACTGGCCCTGCCCGGGGGACAGGAACACGCTGGCGGTGGCGCGGTACTGCGGTGCGGTCCGGTAGCTGGCGCCGTACCCCAGGGCGCCGCCGAGCGCGAAGCACAGCAGCAGGGCCAGCCAGGACCGGCGCAGCAGCGCCAGGTACGCGATGAGGTCCACAGCCGCCTCTCCCGCTCCCGGGACCGTCCTGGGCGCGGCGACTGCAAATATAGGTGCCTTCCCCGGCAGGAGGAGCACATTCGGTGAGGGGTGTTGTACGCGCAGCCAGGGGCCGGGTGAGGCCGGCCGACCGCGGGACGTGGGGTCCGGTGGGCCGCAGCGCCGGCGCGAAGCTCCTCGTGATGGGCGTCTCGGGGTTGCTGTCCGTCGTCTCGATCCGCCTCGTCCTGGGGCACTACGGCGTCGAGGCGTACGCGCAGTACGGGCTGCTGGTCTCCATCGCGGCCCTGCTCCCGTTCGCCGACCTCGGGATGGGCGCCGCGGTCCTCAACAGCGTCGCGGCCGCGACCGACCCCGCCCGCGACGAGCACGTGCGCCGCACCCTCGTCGGGGTGTTCCGGGTCGTCGCGGTCTCGGGCACCCTCATCGTCGCCGCGGGCGCGGTGGTCACCGCGGCGGGCGGCTGGCCGACGCTGCTGGGGGAGGGCCTGCTGCCCGGTTCCGGGCCGGCCGCGGCGATGACGTGCCTGGTGCTGTTCTGCCTGACCCTGCCCCTGGCCGTGGGCCAGCGGATCCTCACCGCGCTGGGCCGCAACCACGTCCGCGTCCTCGTGCAGGGGCTGGCCTCGCCGCTGTTCGCGACGACGGTCGCCGTCCTGGTCGCCACCGGCGCGCGCGGCGGCGGGTACCTCGCCGCGTTCTCCTACGGCGGCGGCGTCCTCATCGCCGCGCTCGGCTCGCTGCTGGCCTTCCGCCGGCTGCCGGGCCTGGCCGGGGCGGTCCTGCGGGACGTGTGGCGGGTGCGGGCCGTGCGCGGCGCCCCCGTGCTGGGGGTGGCCGGGCCGTGGCTGGTCCTGACCCTGGCCCTGCCGGTCGCGATGCAGACCGACCGGCTGCTGCTGAGCCACCTCGCCGGCAGCACCGAGCTGGCCGAGTACGGGCTGGGCTTCTCGCTGTTCTCCATCCTCAGCCAGACCGTCAGCGCCGCCGGGGTGGCGCTGTGGCCGGTGTTCGCGAAGGCGCGGACCGCCGGGCAGGTGCGGTCGCCGTTCGCGATGGCCGGGGCGTTCGGGGCGGGTGCGGCGGCGGCCGCGGTCGCGCTGGCGCTGGTGCTGCCGTGGGTGGTGCCCGTCGCCGGCGACGGGGCCGTCCGGCTCGACGCGTGGCTGACGTGGGCGCTGGTGGCGCTGGTGGTCGTCCAGGCGGTGAACTACCCGCTGGGCATGTACATGACCGACGCGGCGGGCCTGCGGTTCCAGGTGCCGCCGGTGCTGCTCATGGTGCCCCTGAACCTGGGGTTGTCGTGGTGGCTGACGACGCGGCTGGGCGCGGGCGGGCCCGTCGTCGGGTCGGCGGTCGCGGTGGCGCTGTGCCAGTTCGCCCCGGGCGTCCTCTACGTGCGGCGCGACCTCGCGCGGCGGCGGCGGGAGGCCCGCGCGACCCTGCCCGGGCCGGCCGGTCCCGGGATACGTTGAGGGCGTGGGCGTCTCCAGAACCCCGGGGTTCGAACGGGTCCGGTTGTACCGCACCCTGCGCACGGCCCACCTGGAGCAGGCGCTGCAGCTGCACCCGGCCGTCATCGTCTACTCGCGGCGCCGCTACGACTTCGACGACGCCCTGGCCGCGCGCCTGGACCTCGTGCACGCCGGGCCGTGGCGGGCCGCGGCCCTGCTGCTGCGCCGCGGCGCCGCCGAGGTCGAGGTCAACGAACCCCTCATGCGGATGGCGGTCCGGGCCACGGCCGTGGCCGTCGCCGCCGCCCGGGTCCGCGGGCTGCTCACCGGCCGGCAGCCGCGCCTGGTCAGCTACGGCATCGAGAACCTCGACCCGTTCGGTGCCCCCCGCGACGCCCGCGCCGCGCTCGCCGCGCACCTGGACCGGGCCCTGACCCGTTTCGTCTGGGGTCAGCTGGACCGCTTCGTGTACGGCACCGAGGCCGCCCGCGACCTGTACGCGCGGCTGCTGCCGCCGTTCGGCGACCCCGCCGGGCACCGGCTGCTGCCGACCCTGCCGCAGCCGTGCGACTGCCCGCCCGCCCCCCGCGACCGGAGCGCGGTGCTGTTCCTGGGGGCCTTCTCGCCCCGCAAGGGCTTCGGGCTGCTGCGCGAGGCCTGGCCCGCGGTCCGCGACGCCGCGCCGGGTGCGCACCTGCACCTGGCCGGTCAGGGCGCGCAGGCCGCCGAGGCGGCCGCCTGGGCCGAGGCCGACCGGACCGTCGAGCTGTCCCTGGACCCGCCCCGCCCGCTCGTGCACGCGGCGCTGCGCCGCGCCCAGGTGCTCGTGCTGCCCTCCCAGCCGCAGCCGGGCTGGCGCGAGCAGCTCGGGCTGCCGCTGACCGAGGCCCTGGCGCACGGCTGCACCGTCGTCACGACCGACGAGACGGGCCTGGCCCCGTGGCTGCGCGCGCACGGCCACACCGTCGTCCCGGCCGGCGGCAGCCCCGGCGAGCTGGCCGGGGCCGTCGCCGCCGCCCTGCGCGCGGCCCGCCCCGCCGCCGGTGTGCTGGCCGACCTGCCCGCCCGCGACGGGCGCCTGGCCGCCGACGACTGGCTCTTCGCCCCCTCGCCCCGTTGACCGCCCGCTGACCGCCCGGGTCTCAGCGGCGGGTGAACTCCACGACCTCGTCCAGGGTCCCCGTCCACTGCCGCCCCCGCGCGAACCCGGCCGCCGCGAGCACCGCGTCGTCGGCCGCGACCGTCGCGTCGCCCGGCCGCCGCACGACCCAGACGGTGTCGTGGCCGGCGAGGCGGTCCAGGGACTCGCCCAGCGGCCGGGACCGCCCGGTCAGGTCGCCCACCTCGGTGGCCGGGGCGAGCAGCGTCACGTCCTCCAGGCCGGTGAAGCAGCGCGGGTAGGCCACCGAGACGGCCCGGGTGGTGAGCGTCACGACGCCGTCGACCGGCGCGCGGCGGGCCCCGAAGTAGACGGCCTGGCCGGGGGAGGCGTTGCGGCACAGGTACTGCGCGACCTGCGCCCAGTCCGCGCCGCTCTTGGCGTCCGGCTGCCGCTGCGAGGCGAGCACCGGGACCACCAGCAGCACCGCCAGCGCCGCGACCACCGCCCGCGGCCGCCGGCCCAGCGCGGCCAGGCCCGAGCCCAGCAGCAGCGCGAGGGCCGGGGTGCAGAAGGCGAAGTAGCGCGCGTTGTGCAGCGGGGCGGACACCAGGGAGTACCCGGCCACCACCGCCGTGGGCAGGACCAGCCAGGGCAGCGCCCACAGCGCGGTCCGGCGCGCGCCGGCCGGGCCCCTCGCGGCCCGGGCCAGCGCCACCGCGACCAGGGCCCAGCCCAGGACGGCCAGCGCGACCGCGGCCGGGCGCCACCAGTCCGTCCCCCGCCCGGGCGCGCCGACGACGGTGGGGGTCTCGCCGAGGAAGAACTGGTTGACGACGACGCGCACCGCCAGCTCGACGGGGCCGAGGTGGGCGTCCCCGAGCTGCCCGCTCTGCCGGCGCGCCAGCAGCAGCACGGGCGAGGTGACCAGCGCCGCGGCCGCGGCGCAGGCCAGCCAGGCCAGCCGGTCGCGCCGGGCGGTCCCGCGCCGCAGCACCAGGGTGGTCCCGTGCGCGGCGAGCAGCAGCAAGAGGTAGACGTTCAGGACGCACCCGGTCGCCGCGCAGGCGGTGTAGGCGATCCAGGGGCCGCGGCGGTGCCGGTCCAGGGCCCGCACGAGCAGCACGGTGGCCCAGACCGCGAGCGCGGTGGCCGCCGCGGACGAGCGGGCCTCGGCGCCCGCCCACGTCACCCGCGGCAGCAGCGCGAACGCCGCCGCGGCCAGCAGCGGCACCGGGCCCGGCCCGGCCAGCCGGCGGGCCAGGACGAGGACGCCGACGGCCGCGACGCCCACGGCCACGGCGCTGGGGGCGCGCAGCGCGAGCTCGGAGGTGCCGGCCACCGCGGTCCAGACGTGCGCCGCGGCGTAGTACAGCCCGTGCACGGCGTCGAGGTGCTGCAGCATCCGCCACAGGTCGGCGGGGTCGCGGCCCGCGGCGGAGATCGTCGCGGCCTCGTCAGTCCACAGCGAGGGCCGCCACGCCCCGGCGAGGGACACCAGCGCCGCCAGCAGGCCGACCAGGGGGAGCAGCACGCCGTCGCGCACGGGGCGCGCGGCGGGCGCCGGGGCGCGGGTGGACAGCGCGCTCACACCGGCACCGGGGTCCCGCGGCGTCCGGTGCGCCGCCCGGCCAGGGCCCGGTACAGGTCGGCGTGCGCCCGCCCCACGACGTCCCAGTCGCGCCCGGACAGGTCCGGCCGGCCGGCCGGCGGGTCGTCGCGGACGGCCGTCAGGGCCCGTTCGAGGTCGTCCGCCCGCAGGGGGCCGGTGAAGGTGTGGACCCAGCCGGGCCCGACCTCGGCGGCCAGCTCGGCGGCGGCCGGCCCGGCCGGCAGCAGCACCGGCCGGTCCAGCGACAGCGCGAGCAGCTGCGCCCCCGACCCGCCGCGGGCGGGGTAGGGCAGGACGACGAGCTCGGCGGCGGTGACGGCGCGCACGAGGCCGTCGTCGTCGAGGTGCCGCAGGTCGGCCAGGACGCGCCGGTCGCGGGCGGCGGCGGCGCGCACCCGCCCGGCCAGCGCGGCGTCGGCCGGGGCCCCGGCCACGTGCAGGGAACGCTCGCCGGGCAGGGCCTCGAACGCGGCCAGCAGGTCGTCGACGCCCTTGTAGGCGCGCAGCAGCCCGGGGTGCACGACCCGCCCGGGCACCTTCGGCGAGCCGGGGCGGCCGGCGTACCAGTCGCGGTAGTGCCCGTGCGGGACGACGACGGGCGCCGAGCGCGGGCAGGTGGTCCCCACGGTGCGGCCGGTGAGGTGCACGGTCGTGGTCGTCACGGCGTCCAGGCGCCGCAGCAGCAGGCGCTCGACCGCGCCGCCGGGTTCGTGCGGGGTGGGGTTGTGCACGGTCCGCACGACGGGGGTCCGGCGCCGGCGCACCCGCGCCCACAGCGCCGCCGTCGCGACGGCCCGCACCAGGCGCCCGCGGCGGGTCCGGCTGCGCAGCAGCAGCTCGGGCCAGTGCAGGTGCAGCACGTCGTAGCGGCCCAGCAGGGCGCGCGGCCAGGAGAACGTCACCGCCCGCACCCCGTCGGCCGTCCCGGTGGGCAGGTTCCGCAGCAGCAGCGTCAGGTACGGGTTCGACGTGGGCCGCGGGGTCCGGAACGACTGCAGGACCACGGGGCCGCCGGTCGAGCTGCCGGTCGAGCTGCCGGTCGAGCTGCGGGACAACGGGTCAGCCGTTGGTCTCGATGAACTGCCGCAGCAGGGTCGAGGTCGTCCCGCGGGTGTAGGGGAAGTACACGACGCGGGCCCCGACGGCCGCCATGCTCGCCTCCAGGACGGCGCCCTTGGGCGTCCCGCGCCAGTCGTCGCCCTTGAACAGGACGTCGAAGTGCAGGCGGTGCCACATGGGCATCTTGTCGCTGGTGCAGTCGTCGACGACGACGCGGTCCACGACGGACAGGCTCTGCAGGATCTCCAGCCGCTCGGCCAGCGGGATGACCGGCCGCCGCCCCTTCGTGGCCTCCAGGACCTCGTCGGTGACGGCGCCGACGACGAGCTCGTCGCAGGACTCCCGCGCCCGGCGCAGGATGTTCAGGTGCCCCACGTGGAACAGGTCCCACGCCCCGGGGACGTAACCGGTGCTCATGCCGTCCTCCCGTCGAGCGCGCCGACCTGCCGGAACCACGCCACCATCGAGGCGGCGGTGACGAGGGTGAACGCGACGGCCAGCGCGCCGTACACCCAGCCGAACAGCGCGGGCACGCCCGCCAGGACCATCACCAGGCACAGGACGCCGTAGTCGACCGGCACCGAGGCCAGCGACCGCAGCGTCGAGTGCGCGCGCGCCTCCCCGGCGGCGACGGTGGCCTGGCCGTCGCGCGTCCCGGCCAGCCGGCGCAGGTGGTCGTTGAGGATGATGGTGAAGAACCACGTGCTGGCCACGGCGCTGAACAGCAGCGGCAGCAGCAGCCACGCCCCCGGGCGGGGGTCCCAGCCGCGGTGCGCGGCGATGAGCACCGCGAGGTGGACGGTGGCCGTCTTGGCGGCGTCGACGACGTGGTCGAGCCACTCGCCGGCCGCCGACCCGCCCCCGCGCAGCCGAGCGAGCTGGCCGTCGGCGGCGTCGAGGGCGTAGCCGAGGACGAGCAGCGCGGCCACGACCGGCCCGGTCCACCACCGCGGCGGCAGCAGCGCCAGGGCGGCGATCCCGAGGCCGGTGGCGACGGCGGAGGCCGCCGTGACCTGGTTCGGGGTGGCGCCGAGGACGTGCGCGGCGGCGGCGAGCCGCCGGCCCAGGGGCCGGTTGACGAACCGGGAGTAGGCGGGTGCGCCGCGGGCGCTCTTCTGCGCCCCCGCGAGGCGGGCGAGCGAGGCCCCGTAGCGGGGCCGCGCGAGGGTGACCACCGGGTCGGCCGGGGTGGCCGTGAGATCGTCCATGGTCTGGTCCAGCCTGCCACCGTGGTGACTCTGCGTGTGCGAATTGCTAGAAGTTTCGGTCACGGAGTGTCCTGACGGGACGAGGATGGCCTTCCGAGGGAAGATTGCGGAGAGAAACGGACGGTACACGCCGTGCAGCCGACTGGGGAGAGCACCACGCGTGTCGTGGTCGCCGTGCTGACCTACCGACGCCCCCGCGACCTGGCCGAGGTGCTGCCCGCGCTGCGCGCCCAGGCCGCCGCCGTCCAGCCCCCGGCCCGGGTCCTCGTCGTCGACAACGACCCCGCCGCCGGCGCCGCGGGGGCGGTCGCGGCGCTCGCGGCCACCCCCGGCGCGCCGCTCGCCCACGTCCACGAGCCGCGCCCGGGCATCGCCGCCGCCCGCAACCGCGCGCTGGCCGAGGCCGCCGGCGACGACGTGCTCGTCTTCGTCGACGACGACGAGCGGCCGGCCCCGGGCTGGCTGGCGCACCTGCTGGCCCTGCACGCGCGGACGGGCGCGGCCGGGGTCGTCGGCCCGGTGGTGTCCCGGTTCGAGGGCCCGCTGGACCCCTGGATCGCCGACGGCCGGTTCTTCGAGCGGCGCCGGCTGCCGACCGGGACCCCGGTGGCGGTGGCGGCCACGAACAACCTGCTGCTGGACCTGCGGCAGGTGCGGGCCGCCGGCGTCGCCTTCGACGAGCGGTTCGGGCTCAGCGGCGGCTCCGACACCCTGTTCACCCGGGCCCTGGTCGCGGCCGGGCTGCAGCTCCTGTGGTGCGACGAGGCCCTGGTCACCGACGTCGTGCCCCCGGCCCGGGCGACCCGGGACTGGGTGCTGCGCAGGGCGTTGCGCAGCGGCAACGGGTGGAGCCGGACCTCCCTGAAACTGGATCCCCGGCTCGCGGTGCGCCTGCGGCTCAGCGCCGCGGGCGCGGTGCGCGCGGGCGCCGGGGCGGGTGCGCTGCTGGCCGGGACCTGCGCCCGGCGCCGGCCCTGGCGGGCCCGCGGGGCGCGCACCCTGGCCCGCGGGCTGGGCATGGTCGGGGGAGCCTGGGGCTGGACGTACGTCGAGTACGCCCGGCCCGCGGCGCGGCCGGCTACGGGTGCAGCTCCCGGCACGCCGACAGGGCCGGCAGCAGCCCGCCGCTGAGCGCCTGCTGCAGCGAGGGGGCCGTGGAGTCTCTGTCCGACAGGCTGATCGTGAGCGCGGACCCGTCCCGTCCGTGCGTCGGCCAGGCGATCGCCAGGTCGGGGTCGAGGGGGTCGACGCCGTGCTCGCGCTCGGGGGCGTACCCCGTGGAGCACAGGTACACGACGGTGGAGCCCTCGGCCAGGGAGCAGAACGCGTGCCCGACGCCCTCGGGCAGGAACACCGACCGGCGGTCCACGTCGTCGAGCAGCACCGAGGCCCAGCGCCCGAAGGCCGGCGACCCCACGCGCAGGTCGACGACGACGTCCAGGACCGCCCCGGCGGGGCAGAACACGTGCTTGGCCTGTCCCGGGGGGACGTCGGCGTAGTGGACGCCGCGCACGACCCCGGCCGCCGACACCGAGCAGTTGGCCTGCGCCAGCGCCAGGTCCCGGCCGGTGGCCGCGCGCAGGTCCGGCGCCCGGAACCACTCCAGGAAGGTCCCGCGGGGGTCGTGGTGCAGGGGCGGGGTCAGGACCAGCGCCCCCGGGATGGGAAGTTCTTCCACGTGCACTCAGTGACCTCAGGATTCCGCAGCGTCAAGACCTGCACATCTGCAGGTAACGCTCAGTATGCTCGGCGCGATCACGTTCTAGAAGCTCTTGGGTACGGGGGGTGACCGGATGCGCTGGATGGTGACCGGAGCCGGCGGACTGCTCGGTCACGACGTCGTGCGGGCGGTGCACGACGGCGACCCGCGCGCCGACGTCGTCGCCCTCACCCGCGGCGATCTGGACGTCCTCGACGCCGACGCCTGCCGCCGGGTCCTGGCCGGGGCCGACGTCGTCGTCAACTGCGCCGCGTGGACCGCCGTCGACCGGGCCGAGACCGAGGAGGCCGCGGCGACCGCCGTGAACGCCGGCGGGGCCGCGAACGTGGCCGCCGCCGCCGCGGCGACGGGAGCCCGGCTCGTCCACGTCTCCACCGACTACGTCTTCGACGGCCGCTCCCGGCGGCCCTACCGCGTGCAGGACCCGACCGGGCCGGTCTCGGCGTACGGGCGCGGCAAGCTCGCGGGGGAGCGGGCGGTGGCCGCCGCCGCGGCCGACGCGCTCGTGGTGCGCACGGCCTGGTGCTACGGCGCGGCCGGGGCCTGCTTCCCGCGCACCGTGCTGCGGCTGGCCCGCGAGCGCGGCGCCCTGTCGGTCGTCGACGACCAGGTCGGGCAGCCCACCTGGACCGCCGACGTCGCCCGCGTGATCGTCGACCTCGTCCTGGCCGCGGCCCCGGCCGGCACCTACCACGCGACGGCCGCCGGGCGCGGGACCTGGTGGGAGTTCGCCCGGGAGGTCGTCGCCGCCGGGGGCCTGCCCGACGTCCCGGTGCGGGCCGTGGCGACCGACGCGTTCCCCACCCCGGCCCGTCGCCCGGGTTTCTCCGCCCTGGACGCCACCGACCTCGCCCGCGTCGGCGTCGAGCCCATCGGCGACTGGCGCGAGCGCTGGGCGGTCGCGGCCCGGGAGGTGCTCGACGGGGCGCGGGAACTGGTCTAGAACCGGTCGGAGAACCGGGGCCGGTCCAGCAGCCCGAGCAGGTAGTCCCCGTACCCGCTCCTGGCCAGGGCCGTCCCCCGTGCGCGCAGCTCGTCGTCGGAGATCCAGCCCTTGACCCAGGCGACCTCCTCCGGGCACCCGATCTTCAGGCCCTGCCGCGCCTGGAGCGTCCCGACGAAGTTGCTCGCCGCGAGCATCTGGTCGAACGTCCCGGTGTCCAGCCACGCCGTGCCCCGGGGCAGGACCTCGACGTTCAGCCGGCCCCGTTCCAGGTACGCCCGGTGCACGTCGGTGATCTCCAGTTCCCCCCGCGCGGAGGGTTCCAGGTCGCGGGCGATCCCCACGACGTCGCCGTCGTAGAAGTACAGGCCGGGCACCGCGTAGGTGCTGCGCGGGTGGGCGGGTTTCTCCTCCAGCCCCACGACCCGCCCGTCGGCGTCGAACTCGACGATCCCGTACGCGCTCGGGTCGCGCACCTGGTACGCGAAGATCGTGGCGCCCTCGACCGAGGCAAACCGCTCCAGCTGCTGCCCCAGGCCCGGGCCGTAGAAGACGTTGTCCCCCAGCACGAGCGCGACGTTGTCGTCCCCGATGAACTCCTCGCCGATGAGGAACGCCTGGGCCAGCCCGCCGGGTTCGGGCTGCACCGCGTACGACAGCTCGACGCCGAAGTCGGACCCGTCGCCGAGGAGGTGCTGGAACTGCGGGGCGTCCTGCGGGGTCGTGATGACCAGGATCTCCCGGACCCCGGCCAGCATCAGCGTGGACAGCGGGTAGTAGACCATCGGCTTGTCGTAGACGGCCAGCAGCTGCTTGCTGGTCGCCCGGGTGATGGGGTGCAGTCGCGTCCCCGATCCGCCGGCCAGGATGATCCCCCGCATGGGGTGAGTGTGCCACTACTGTGTGTCGCATGAGGTTGCTCGTGACCGGTGGGGCCGGGTTCATCGGCAGCCACTACGTGCGCACCGCGCTGACCACCGCGGCCGACGTCACCGAACTCGTCGTCCTCGACCGGTTCACCTACGCGGGCAACCCCGAGAACCTCGCCCCCGTCGCCGCCGACCCCCGCCTGCGGGTCGTGCGTGCCGACGTCGCCGACCCCGCCGCCGTCGACCCGCTGGTCGCCGCGGCCGACGTCGTCGTGCACTTCGCCGCCGAGACCCACGTCGACCGCTCGATCGAGGGCGCGGCCGGCTTCGTGCGCACCAACGTCGTCGGCACCCAGGTGCTGCTCGACGCCGCGCTGCGGCACGGCGTGGGCAAGTTCGTGAACGTCTCCACCGACGAGGTGTACGGCTCCCTCGAGACCGGGTCCTGGACCGAGGACCACCCGCTGGAACCGAACTCGCCGTACTCGGCCTCCAAGGCGTCGGCCGACCTGCTCGTGCGCGCCTACGGCCGAACCCACGGCCTGCCCGTCTGCACGACCCGCTGCTCCAACAACTACGGGCCGTACCAGTTCCCCGAGAAGGTGGTCCCGCTGTTCGTGACCAGCCTGCTCGACGGCGGCACCGTCCCGCTGTACGGCGAGGGCGCCAACGTGCGCGACTGGCTCCACGTCGACGACCACTGCCGCGGCATCGACCTCGTCGTCCGGGGCGGCCGGCCCGGGGAGGTCTACAACATCGGCGGCGGGACCGAGCTGACCAACCGGCAGCTCACCGAACGCCTCCTGGCCGCCGTCGGCGCCGACTGGAGCCGGGTGCGGCACGTGCCCGACCGCCCGGGCCACGACCTGCGGTACTCGGTGGACACCACCAAGATCCGGACCGAGCTCGGGTACGCCCCGGTGCACGACCTCGACGCGGGCCTCGCCGAGACCGTCGAGTGGTACCGCACCCACGAGCACTGGTGGCGGCCGCTGCTGGCGACCCGCCCCTAGCGGGCCAGCTCGGCGAACTCCGCACCGGTCGCGGCCGCCAGGTCCTGCGGCGCCAGCTCCACCTGCAACCCGCGCCGCCCCGCGCTGACGAGCACCGTGGCGAAGCCGCGCGCGGAGACGTCCAGGAACGTCGGCAGCGCCGTCCGCTGGCCCAGCGGGCTGATCCCGCCGACGACGTACCCGCTGCTGCGCTGGGCCCGCGCCGGGTCGGCCATCACCGCCCTCTTCCCGCCGGCCGCCGCGGCCAGCGCCTTCAGGTCCAGCATCCGCGCCACCGGCACCACCGCGCACACGAGGCGGCCGTCGACGTCGGCCAGCAGCGTCTTGAACACCCGGTGCTCGTCGACGTCGAGGCCGCCGGCCCGCAGCGCGCGGACGGCCTCGTCCCCGAACCCGTCGTGGGCGGCGTGGTCGTAGGGCCGGGGCGTGTGCTCGACGCCGCGGGCGGCCAGCAGCTTCAGCGCCGGGGTCCCGGCGTCGGCCCTGCGCGCCATCAGTTCGCGCTCACCGGCCACTCGGGCAGCTCCGTGGCCGGGACCGCGCCGAAGGTCTGGATCAGGGCCGTCTCGCGGCGCAGCACGTCCAGCTCGGCCTGCAGCCGGGCGGTGGTGTCGGGAGCCTCCAGCAGCCGCTGCCGCTGGTCCAGGTCCAGCACCACCGCGGCCGCGACCAGGTACGACAGCACCCGCGGGTCGTCGGGCGCCTCGGCGCCGCCGATGTCGAGCACGTCGCGGTACTCGTCGAACGCGCGGCTGACCGAGTCCGCCAGCACCGTCAGCCGGCCGTCGCTGTCGTCGTCCTCGACGTCGTCGTCGCCGAACGGCTCGACCAGCCCGGTCAGGTACGGCGTCCCGGCGGACTCGTCGATCCCCACGACCCGGAAGCGGCTGGCCCCGACGGTGACGATCTCGTACCGGCCGTCCTCGGTCTCGGTCACGTCGCGCACCAGCGCCACGCAGCCCACCGAGTGCAGGCCCTGGACGTTGCCGGGCCCCACCTCGTGACCCGCCTTGATCGCCACGACGCCGAAGCCGCGCACGTCGTCCCCGTCCAGCTCCCCGTCGAGGCCGCCGTCGCCCACCAGGTCCTGCACGAGCAGCCGGTAGCGCGGCTCGAAGACGTTCAGGGGCAGCACGAGACCGGGGAACAGGACGCTGCCCAGCGGGAACAGCGGGAGGCGTTGCGGCACGCGAGCCACCCTAAGACCTCCGGATCGTAGACTCGCCTCCCGTGAGCACCCCCCTCCTGCGCCGCGTCGACCTGCGGGGTCAGGTCCTCGACGCGATGGCCCTGCGCTCGGTCGTCCCGCGCGCCGACGTCGACGTCGCCGCCGCCCTGGCCGGCGTCGCCCCGATCTGCGAGGAGGTCCGCGCCCGCGGCGTCCCGGCCCTGCTGGAGCTCACCGAGCGCTTCGACGGGGTCCGCGTCGAGGACGTCCGCGTCCCGGCCCAGGCCCTCGCCGACGCCCTGGAGGGCCTGGACCCGCAGGTGCGGGCCGGGCTGGAGGAGGCCGTCCGCCGCGCCCGGCTCGTCCACGCCGACCAGCGGCGCACGACCACCACCACCGAGGTCGTGCCCGGCGGCACCGTCTCCGAGCGCTGGGTGCCCGTCGGCCGCGTCGGGCTCTACGTGCCCGGCGGCCGGGCGGTCTACCCCTCCAGCGTCGTCATGAACGTCGTCCCGGCCCAGGCCGCGGGCGTCGCCTCGATCGCGGTGACCAGCCCCGCGCAGAAGGAGTTCGGCGGCTCGGTGCACCCGACGATCCTCGCCGCGTGCGCGCTGCTGGGCGTGGAGGAGGTCTACGCCGTCGGCGGCGCGCAGGCCGTGGCAATGTTCGCCTACGGGGCCCGGGACGCCGACGGGACCCTCGTCGTGCGGCCCGTGGACGTCGTGACCGGCCCGGGCAACATCTACGTCGCCTCCGCCAAGCGGTACGTCCAGGGCGTCGTCGGCATCGACTCCGAGGCCGGCCCCACCGAGATCGCCGTCCTGGCCGACGCCACCGCCGACCCCGTCCACGTCGCGGCCGACCTGGTCAGCCAGGCCGAGCACGACCCGATGGCCGCGGCCGTCCTGGTCACCGACTCGCCCGCGCTGGCCGACGCCGTCGACGCGGCCCTGGCCGAGCGGGTCGCGGCGACCAAGCACTCCGGCCGCGTCGAGGAGGCCCTGCGGGGCCGGCAGTCGGCCACCGTCCTCGTCGACGACGTCGAGGCGGGCCTGGCCGTCGTCGACGCCTACGCCGCCGAGCACCTGGAGATCCAGACCGCCGACGCCCGCGCCGTCGCGGCCCGCGTCCGCAACGCCGGGGCGGTGTTCGTCGGGCCGCACTCGCCGGTGTCGCTGGGCGACTACTGCGCCGGGTCCAACCACGTCCTGCCCACCGGCGGCACCGCCGCGCACTCCGGCGGGCTGAGCGTGCAGACGTTCCTGCGCGGCATCCACGTCGTCGACTACGACGAGCGGGCGCTGCGGGACGTGGCCCCGCACGTGGTGGCGCTGGCGGGGTCGGAGGACCTCCCCGCCCACGGCGAAGCGGTGACGGCGAGGTTCGGCCGGTGAGCGGGGAGGAGCCCGACCTGCCCGACTTCGACTTCGACGCCGAGTTCGAGAAGGCGTTCGGGCCGAAGAAGCCGCTGCGGTCGGTCATCGTCGTCGGCGTGAGCCAGGCGCAGGCGCTGGCCGCGCTGCTGCCCGAGCACGGCGTCCAGGCGCACGTCGTGCCGGTCAAGGGCATCGGGTCGGTGCTCGTGACCCTGGACCCGGGCACGGGGGAGCAGGACGTCGCCACCCTGTCCGCGGCCGTCCCGCAGGCCGAGTTCGTCCTGTTCACCGTCGGCGAGGAGTCGATCGAGGGGCAGGCGTGGGTGGGCGGGGCCCGCGGGGAGGACCCCCGGCCGGGTCTGCTGCTGTCGGTGTGGCCCGACCTCGTGCAGGACCTGGTGCTGGGCAAGGCCGACCCGGCCGAGCACGCCGTCGGCACCGAGCCGCCCCGCAGGGGCGGGTTCTGGAAGCGCCGGCGCGGCGGCGGCGAGGACGAGGACCGCTGACGCGGCGGGGTCCACGTCGGGGTCGGGGCGGGGTCGGGGCGGGGATCGCGACGCGGTGACCCCGCGCTCGTTGCAAACGTTCTCAGAAAGGTGCGCCCGAAGCCTTCCGCCCGGCTCCGGGGTGTCCTAGCGTTCTTCCGCAGCGTGTTGTGCGCACGACCCGATGAAGCGTCCGGAGGAACTGCCTCGTGCCTGCCATGAACGTGGCCGTGCTGGGGTGCTGGCACGTCCACGCCAAGGACTACGCCCGCTCCGCAGCGGCCCACCCCGACACCACCCTCGTCGCCGCCTGGGACCCCGATCCCGCGCTCGGCCGCCCGCTGGCCGAGGAGTTCGGGATCGAGCACACCGACGACCTCGACGCCCTCCTCGCCCGCGAGGACGTGCACGCCGTCACCGTCACCACCGAGACCACCGCCCACACCGAGGTGATCTCCAAGGCGCTCGCCGCCGGCAAGCACGTCTTCACCGAGAAGCTGCTCGCCCCCACGGTCGAGGAGTCCGAGCGCCTCGTCGCCCGGGCCGCCGACGCCGGGCTCGCCCTCGTCGTGTCCCTGCCGCGGCTGTACCACGGGTACACCCTCGCGATCCTGGAGCTCCTCGGCTCCGGGGCGCTGGGGACGCTGACCCACGCCCGGGTGCGGCTGTCCCACGACGGCGCCGTGCACGGCGGCGACCCCGGCTGGCTGCCCGACCGGTTCTTCGACCCGGTCCCCAGCGTCGGCGGCGCGCTCACCGACCTCGGCTGCCACCCGGTCTACCTGACGCAGCTGTTCCTCGGCGCCGAACCGCGGACCGTCCGCGCGGTGTACGGCTCGGTCACCGGCCGCGCGGTCGAGGACCACGCCGTCGTCACCGTCGGGTACGACGACGGCCGGATCGGCGTCGTCGAGGCGGGGTTCGTCAGCGACGACGCCTTCACGATCGACGTGCACGGGACCGAGGGGTCCGTGCACTACACCGACGACGGCGGGCGCCTCACCCACCGCCGCCCCGGCGGCCGGGTCGAGCAGCTCGACGTCCCCGCCGACGCCCCCGACGCGTTCGCGCAGTGGGTGCGGCACGCCGCCGCCGGGACCCGCGCGACCGAGAACCTCGCACGTGCCGTCGACCTCACCCGCCTCGTCGTGCGGGCCAACACCGCAGCAGGAGTGAAGGAATGAGCAGGACCGTCACCGGGACCGTCAAGGTCGGCCTCATCGGCGGCGGCGGGATCACCCGCGCCCACGTCAAGGGGTACCGCGCGCACGCGGAGAAGATCGCCGTCACCGCCGTCGCCGACGTCGTCGAGGAGGCCGCGAGCACCCGCGCCGCCGAGCTCGGCGCCGAGGCGTTCACCGACTACCGCGAGATGCTGCGCACGGCCGACCTCGACGCCGTCGACATCTGCCTGCCGCACCACCTGCACGCCGAGGCCATCGTCGCGGCGGCCGAGGCGGGCAAGCACGTGCTGTGCGAGAAGCCGCTGTGCCTGACGGCCGACGAGGCGGCCCGCGTCGCCGGGGCCGTGCGGGCCAACGACGTCACCCTCATGTGCGCCCACAACCAGCTGTTCTTCCCCTCGGTGGCCAAGGCGAAGGAGATCCTGGACTCGGGGGTCCTCGGGACCGTCTACGAGGTCCGGACGACCGACAGCTTCCACAACGACTTCGACCCCGAGAACATGGGGTGGCGCGCCTCGGCCCGCACCAGCGGCGGCGGTGAGCTCATCGACACCGGGTACCACCCGACGTACCTGCTGCTGCACCTGGCCGACGCCCGGCCGACCGAGGCCACCGCCTTCCTGTCGACGCACCGGCTGAAGTTCATGGAGGGCGAGGACTCGGCGCAGGTGCTCGTCCGCTTCGACAACGGCGTGGTCGGGCAGATGGTCACCAGCTGGGCCTACGACCCGGCGCCGGGCACCGAGAAGTTCTCCGTCGTCGGCGAGCTGGGGTCCCTCACCGGGACCGCGAACTCGGTGACGTACCGGCTGCGCAGCGGCCAGGAGGAGACCTTCGAGTTCGCCGAGGTCGACTCCTTCGTCGAGGAGATCGGCGCGTTCGCCGACTGCCTGCGCACCGGGACGCGGCCCCTGCACACCGAGACCGAGGGGATCGCGGTCCTCGGGGTGCTGCTCGCGGCCTACGAGGGTGCGCGCACCGGGACGATCGCGAAGGTCCTGACGATCTGAGGGGCTCGTCCGGGCGTGTGATCCCGACTGGACGGCGCACGCCCGGACCGCCCGGCGCGTACGGTGGACGTCCGTGCGCCCCCTCCTGGACTGGCTGAACTCGCCTGCGCTGGTCGCCTTCTCGGCCCCGACGACGTGGGCCGAGGTCCTGGGGTTCGTCACCGGCGCCGTCTGCGTCTGGTTCGTGGCCCGGCAGAACGTCTGGAACTGGCCGCTGGGCATCGCGAACAACCTCCTGTGGATCGTGCTGTTCGCCTCGGTGGGCCTGTACGCGGACTCGGGTCTGCAGGTCGTCTACGTGGTCCTCGCGGTCTGGGGCTGGTACCAGTGGCTGCGCGGAGGGGACTCGCGCAGCGGGTTGGTCGTCACCCGCACGACCGCCCGGCAGTGGCGGGGGTTGCTGGTGGCCGGTGCCGTCGGCGGGGCGGGACTGGTCCTGTACCTCGACCACTTCACCGGGTCCACCGTGCCGCTGGCCGACGCCGCCACGACGACGCTGTCCCTGCTGGCGACGTGGGGGCAGTGCCGCAAGAAGGTGGAGTCCTGGTGGCTGTGGATCACCGCCGACGTGGTCTACGTCCCCCTGTACCTGCACAAGGGGCTCACCCTCACGGCCGTCCTGTACGTCGGCTTCCTGGTCCTGTGCGTGAAGGGACTGCTCGCCTGGCGGCGCGACCTCGGGGTCGGCCCCGTCCCGGTGCCCGCGTGAGGACGGGTCTGGTCGTCGGGAAGTTCTACCCCCCGCACCCGGGGCACCACGCCCTCGTCGAGACCGCCGCCGACCGTTGCGACGAACTGGTCGTCCTCGTCGAGGCCGCCGACCGCGAAACGGTCCCCCTCGCCGACCGGGTCGCCTGGATGCGGGCCGAGCACCCGCGGGTCCGCGTGCTGGGGGCCCGCTGCGACGCCCCCGTCGACTACGGCAGCGAGACCGTCTGGGCCGCGCAGGTGCGCATCGTGCAGGTCGCACTGGCCCTGGCCGGCGTCGACCGCGTGGACGTCGTCTTCTCCAGCGAGGCGTACGGGACCGAGCTCGCGCGCCGGCTGGGTGCCGTCCACGACCTCGTCGACCCGGGACGGACCCGCGTCCCGCTCTCGGCCACCCGGGTCCGCACGGACCCCCTGCGGCACTTCGCGAGCCTGCGCCCCAGCGTGCGCGCCGGTCTCGCCGTCCGGGCGGTGCTGCTGGGCGCGGAGTCGACCGGTACGACGACCGTCAGTCGTCTCGTCGCCGAGGAGCTGCGATCCCGCGGCGGTGCGCACGCGCGCACGGAGTGGGTGCGCGAGCACGGCCGCGACCACTCCGTGGAGCTCCTCGAACGTCGCGGTCCGGGTGCGCGCATGGAGGACGTCGTCTGGACCCCGGCGGACTTCGCGGCCATCGCGACCCGGCAGAACGCGCTGGAGGAGGAGGCGGCCCGCACGGGTGGTCCGGTCCTCGTCTGCGACACCGACTCCCTGGCCACGACGATCTGGGAACGCCGCTACCTCGGGAGCACGTCGCGCGCCACGCAGGAGGCCGCCGACCGCCGCAGCCCGCGCCGCACGTACTTCGTCACCGACCACGTCGGCGTGCCGTTCGTGCAGGACGGGTACCGCGACGGCGAACACGTCCGCGCAGAGATGACCGACTGGTTCCTGCAGGCGTTGACCGCCGCGGGGGAGTCGTGGGTCCTGCTCACCGGGTCGATCGCCGAGCGCGTCGAGCTGACCCTGCGGGTGGTCGACCGGCAGGTCGCCGACCGGTTCACCTTCGGCGAGCCCCTGGGTTAGCGCCGCACGCTGACGACGACCTCGCTGTCGGTGACGCTGACCGCCTCCACCGTCAGCCCGCCCACCTCGGCCGAGGTGCCGACGGCGAGCGAGACGTCCTGCCCCGCGACCTCCAGGTCGACGGTCCCGTCGCCCACCCCCGCCAGCCGGGCCTCCACGCCGAGCACCGACACCGCGGCGTCGTCCTGCGAGCGCGGGTAGGTGATCGTGCACCCGTCCAGCGTGCAGTCGGTCGCGCCGGAGGAGTCCCCGGAGGCGCAGCCGGTGAGGACGGCGACGGCGAGCAGCAGGGCGGGGACGGAGCGCACCGGGCCAGGGTAGGTCGGGCGGGCCGGCCCCGTCTGGGAGACTTGCCCCCGTGACCGAGACGACCACGCTGGCCGACCTGCCGCTGCGCGAGGACCTGCGCGGCGAGCACCCCTACGGCGCTCCCCAGCTGCACGTCCCGGTCGTGCTGAACGTCAACGAGAACCCGTACCCGGTCGCCCCCGAGGTCGTCGCCGACATCGCCGCCGCCGTCGCGGAGGCCGCGACCGGGCTGAACCGCTACCCCGACCGCGAGTTCCTCGACCTGCGCGCCGACCTCGCCGCGTTCCTGCGCACCGAGTCCGGCGCCGACCTCGCCCCCGAGCAGGTCTGGGCGGCCAACGGGTCCAACGAGGTCATGCTGCACGTCCTGCAGGCCTTCGGCGGCCCGGGCCGGACCGCGCTGAGCTTCGCCCCCACCTACTCGATGTACCCCGAGTACGCCCGCGACACCCTCACCACCTGGGTGACGGGGCGGCGCGAGGACGACTTCACGGTCGACGTCGACCACGCCCGCGAGCAGGTCCGCCTCCACCGCCCCTCGGTGGTGCTCCTGACGAGCCCGAACAACCCGACGGGGACCGCGCTGCCGCTGGAGACCGTCGAGGCGGTGCTGCAGGCCGCCGGGAACGCCGTCGTGGTCGTCGACGAGGCCTACGGGGAGTTCCGCCGCGCCGGCACCCCCAGCGCGCTGGAGCTGCTGCCCCGGTACGGCAACCTCGCCGTCAGCCGCACCATGAGCAAGGCGTTCTCCCTGGCCGGTGCCCGCGTCGGGTACCTCGCGGCCTCGCGGGCGTTCGTCGACGCGCTGCGGATCGTGCGCCTGCCGTACCACCTGTCCGCCGTCACCCAGGCGACCGCCCGCGCCGCGCTCAAGCACTCCGCGGCCCTGCTCTCGACCGTCGACGAGCTCCGCACCCGGCGCGACGAGACCGTCCAGTGGTTGCGCGGCAGCGGTTTCGACGTCGCGGAATCGGACGCGAACTTCGTCCTGTTCGGACGGTTCGAGGACCGGCACGCGGTCTGGCAGGGGTTGCTGGACCGCGGTGTCCTCATCCGCGAGACCGGCCCGGCCGGCTGGCTGCGGGTGACCGTCGGCACGGCCGACGAGATGCAGAAGTTCCGATCGGCACTCCAGGAAGTGGTGGACGAGAAGTGAGCCGTACCGCGCGGATCGAGCGCAGCACCAGCGAGTCCAGCGTCCTCGTCGAGCTCGACCTCGACGGGTCGGGGCAGACGCGGATCGACACGAGCGTGCCGTTCTACGACCACATGCTCACGGCCCTGGGCAAGCACTCGCTCATGGACCTCACCGTCCGCGCGACCGGCGACACCCACATCGACGTCCACCACACCGTCGAGGACACCGCCATCGTCCTGGGCCAGGCGTTCCGGCAGGCGCTGGGGGACAAGGCCGGCATCCGCCGCTTCGCCGACGCGACCGTCCCGCTGGACGAGGCGCTGGCGCACGTCGTCGTGGACGTCTCGGGCCGGCCGTACTGCGTCCACGAGGGCGAACCGGCCGGGCAGGAGTTCCACCTCATCGGGGGTCACTTCACCGGTTCCCTGACCCGGCACGTGCTGGAGAGCTTCGCCTTCCACGCCCAGATCTGCCTGCACGTGCGGGTGCTGGCCGGCCGGGACCCGCACCACGTCGTGGAGGCGCAGTTCAAGGCGCTGGCCCGCGCGCTGCGCTACGCCGTCGAGCCGGACCCGCGCGTGCAGGGCATCCCCTCCACCAAGGGCGCGCTGTGAGCCGCAGCGTCGTCGTCCTGGACTACGGGTTCGGCAACGTCCGGTCCGCGGTGCGCGCCCTGGAGCGCGTCGGCGCCGACGTCGAGCTCACCGCCGACCGCAAGCGGGCTCTGGAGGCCGACGGCCTGCTCGTGCCCGGGGTGGGGGCCTTCGCCGCCGTCAACGCGGGGCTGAAGGCCATCGGCGGGGACTCCATCGTCGACCGGCGGCTGGCCGGCGGCCGCCCGGTCCTGGGGATCTGCGTGGGGTTGCAGGTCATGTTCGAGACGTCCACCGAACCCGGTGAGGGGCTGCCCGACGGGCTGGGCCAGTGGCCGGGCACGGTGGAGCGGCTGCCCGCCGAGGTCGTCCCGCACATGGGGTGGTCGACCGTCGAACCGCCCGCGGGCTCGACGCTGTTCGCCGGGATCGAGGACGAGCGGTTCTACTTCGTGCACTCCTACGCGGTGCAGCGCTTCGAGATGGTCGACACCACCGACGGCCGGGTCCCGCTGCCGCAGCTGACGTGGGCCGAGCACGGCACGCGCTTCGTCGCGGCCGTGGAGAACGGCGCGCTGTCGGCGACCCAGTTCCACCCGGAGAAGTCCGGTGACGCGGGGGCGCAGCTGCTGCGCAACTGGGTGGGCTCCCTGGCCTGAGGGGCCCGGTCCGGTGGTGCCCCGGCACCACCGGACCCTCGTAGACTCGCCCCCCGTGACCAGCGAGAACACCCCCACCCCCCGGCGCCTCGAACTGCTCCCGGCGGTCGACGTCGCCGACGGCCAGGCCGTCCGGCTCGTCCAGGGCGAGGCCGGCAGCGAGACCTTCTACGGCGCCCCGCTCGAGGCGGCCCTGGCGTGGCAGGAGGCCGGGGCGGAGTGGGTGCACCTCGTCGACCTCGACGCCGCCTTCGGCCGCGGGTCGAACCGCGAGCTGCTCGCCGAGGTCGTGGGCCGGCTCGACGTCGCCGTGGAGCTGTCCGGCGGCATCCGCGACGACGCGTCCCTGGAGGCCGCGCTGGCGACCGGGTGCCGGCGCGTGAACCTGGGGACCGCCGCCCTGGAGGACCCGGAGTGGACGCGCGCGGCCATCGCCCGGCACGGCGACCGCATCGCGGTCGGTCTCGACGTGCGCGGCACGACCCTCGCCGCGCGGGGCTGGACCCGCGAGGGCGGGGACCTGTGGGAGGTCCTGGCGCGCCTGGACGCCGACGGCTGCTCGCGCTACGTCGTCACCGACGTCACCAAGGACGGCACCCTGCGCGGCCCGAACGTCGACCTGCTGCGCGAGGTCTGCTCGCGGACGTCGGCTCCCGTGGTGGCCTCCGGGGGGATCTCGAGCCTGGAGGACCTGCGCGTGCTGCGCGACCTGGTCGACACCGGCGTCGAGGGCGCGATCGTGGGCAAGGCCCTGTACGCGGGCGCGTTCACCCTGCCCGAAGCGCTCGACGTGGCGGGTCGGCCCTGACCGAGCACCGCGCCGGGCACGAGGAGGGCCACGACCCGCGCCGCACGGACTCCGCGGGGGTGCCGTGGGCCGGGCGCACCCTGGCGCCCAACGCCTTCGCCGCCGACGACGGGTCCCGGTCCGGGCCGCTGGCGCGGGCGCTGGAGGCCTGGGCGGGCACCGGTGGGGACGCCGTGGAGCGGGTGCGCGCCGAGCGCGCGGTCGTCGCGGCGCTGGCCGGCAGCCGGGTCTTCGCCCCCGTCGTGGCCGAGCTGGGTGAGGTCGGCGCCGACGGCGGCGACAAGAGCGCCGACATGGCGCTGGCGCTGCTGACCCAGCCCGACGGGCGGCGGGGGCTGCCGCTGTTCACCGACCTCGCGGCGCTGTCGGCCTGGCGCGCTGACGCCCGCCCCGTCCCGGTCCCGGCCGAGCAGGCGGCCCTGTCGGGGGTGCAGGAGGAGTGCGACGTGCTCGTGCTCGACCCGGCAGGGCCGGTGCGCTTCGTGGTGCGCCGCAGCGCGTTCTGGACCCTGGCGCGGGGTGGGGAGTGGATCCCCGCCGCGCTGGACGCGACGGTGGCCGCCGCGGTCGCCGACGCCGTGGCCGACCTGCCGGCCGTGCGGGGGACCCGCTGCGAGCCCGGCCGCGGTGCGGAGCTGCGGGTCGTGCTGGGGGTCACCCCGGGGCTGGACCGACCGAGGCTGGACGAGCTGCTGCGGGTCGTGGGGGAGCGGCTGGCCTCCGGCGTCGTCGCCGAGCGGGCCGAGTCCCTGGAGTTCCAGGTCCTGCCCGCCTGACCCCGCGGGCCCGGGTCGTCGCCCGCCGGACGACGACCCGGGCGGTGGGGCCTCAGCCCTCGGCCGACTCCGCCGCCACGGTCTGCTCGCGCGCCTTGATCGTGGTGTAGGCGCCGATCCCGGCCGCGGTCAGGGCGAGCACCGTCGTCCAGCGCTTGTTGAAGACGTGCCCGGTGGCCGCGTCGAGGCTGAGGCGCCCCGGGCCGCCGACGGCCAGCGCCACCGAGGCCAGGCCCAGCACGGCCGGGTACTCGAAGCCGCCGGAGGTGGCGAAGAACCCGTTGGGCTTGTGCACGAACGAGGCCGCCGCCATCGCCGCGGCCGCCGAGGCGCCGCCGACGGGGGTGGCCAGGCCGAGGGCGAGCAGGGCGCCGCCACCGGCCTCGGAGGCGCCGGCCAGGACGGCGTTGCGCTTGCCGGGGCGGAAGCCCATGGCGTGCATCGCGCCGGCGGTGCCCTCCAGGCCGCCGCCGCCGAAGGCGCCGAAGAGCTTCTGCGCGCCGTGCGCGATCAGCGTGCCGCCGATCCCGAGACGCAGGGCGAGCAGGCCGAGGTCGTTGGTCGCCACGTGGTACCTCCAGGTGCTTGCGGGTTCAAGGTTTGCGGGGTACATCAGACCACCTCGGCGCCGCACCCCGCGCAGCGGGGCGGGCACCGGGCGGACGGGGCGCCGGGGCCTGCCAGAGTGCTCGCCGTGCCTCCCGCCGTCCCCGGCCGCGCCACCGCTCTCGCCCGGGCGTTCCGCCCCTACCGCGACGTCCTGTCGGTGCGCGGCGTCGTCCTCCTCGAGCTCGTCGGCTCCCTGGGGCGGGTCCCGCTGTTCATGGCCGGCATCGTCTGCGTGCTGCACGTCGTGCAGACCCTGGGGCTGGGCTACGGCCCGGCCGGTCTGGTCGGTGCGGCCGCGACCGTCGGCACCGCGGTCAGCTCGCCGTGGCGCGGCTGGGTCGTGGACCGCTACGGGTTGCGGCGGGCGCTGGTCCCGACGGTGCTGGCCCAGGCCGCCTGCTGGTCGATCGCGCCGTTCCTGCCGTACGCGGGGCTGCTCGCGGTCTCGTTCGTCGCCGGTGCGCTCGGTCCGCCGGTGTTCACGGTCGTGCGCCAGTCGCTGGCGGTGGTCGTCCCGCCCGAGCGCCGCCGCACGGCGTTCTCCCTGGACGCCGTGCTCGTCGAGTTCTCGTACATGGTCGGTCCCGCGGCCGGGACGGCGATCGCCCTGGGGTCCTCCACGACGACGGCCATGCTGGTGGTGGGCGCCGCCCAGGTCGTCGCGGCCGCGGCGCTGTTCGCCCTGGACCCGCCGCTGCGCAGCGCCCCCGCCGACGTCGAGCACCGCGGCGCGGCGAGCCGGGGCGGGCACGGGGTCTGGACGTCGGCCCTGCTGCTGGCGATGGCGTGCGCGTTCGCCGCCGACCTGGTCCTGTCGGCCACCGACATCGGCATCGTCGCGCGGTTGCGCGAGGAGGGGGCGGTCGGCTGGACGGGGCTGGTGCTGGCGGTCTGGGCCGCCGGGTCGGTCGTCGGCGGGCTCGTGCACGGGGTGCTGCCCCGCGCGGTGCCGCCGTGGCTGCTGGTGGCCTGCCTCGGGGCGGCCACGGTGCCCCTGACGGTGCTGCACGGACCGCTGGCGCTGGCGCTCGGGGCCTTCGTGGCGGGGCTGTTCTGCGCGCCGGTCATCAGCGCCACCGTCGACCTGGTCGCCCACGGCGTCCACGAGTCGGTGCGCGGGCGGGCGATGGGCTGGCACGCGGCCGCGACGACCGTCGGCGCCGCCGCCGGTGCGCCGCTGGCCGGAGCCGTCAGCGACGCCGGCGGGACCGGCGCCCCCTTCCTGGTCGTGGGTGCGCTCGGCCTGGTCGCCGGGGCGGTGACCGCCGGGCTCGCCCGGCGGACGCGCCTCAGACCACGCTTCCCGTGAGGCGCTCGCCGGGGCCCTTGCCCGGTTCGTCCGGGACCGCCGAGGCCTCGCGGAAGGCCAGCTGCAGCGAGCGCAGGCCGTCGCGCAGGGAGCGGGCGTGCTGCCCGCCGATGTCGGGGGCGGAGGTGACCACGAGACCGGCCAGCGCGGTGATGAGGATCCGGGCCTCGGCCAGGTCCAGGTGGTCCTCGGCGTCCGGCCCCTCGGCCAGCCCGCACTTGACGGCGGCGGCGCTCATGAGGTGGACGGCGGTGGTGGTGACGATCTCGGCGGCGGGGACGTCGGCGATGTCGCGGGCGAACCCGTCGGCCGGGGAACCGGCGCCGTCGCCGTCGGGGGTGCTCTGTGACTGCATGCTGATACTCTTGCAGGCGACCGACCGGCACACGTCAGCCGATCCCCGCGGAACACCACCGGGGGACCGGTGGTCCGTGGGGCCGGCACGCGAAGCGGAGGCCTCCTCCCACCCCGGTGCTCACGGCGCCGCGGGTCCTGGTCCGCGGTCCTCCCCGGAGGGCCGCAGCGGCGTCCCTCGTCGCGCTCGTCCCTCGTGGTCGAGGCGTGGTGGGTGCGCCGTCGGATCTGGTGGCCCCCGCAGCGCGTCCGTGCACGGGGGCCTTCCTCGTGTCCGGCGGCCCCACACGACGACGAAGGAGCAGCACATCAGCGAGCCCCGCATCAACGACCGCATCCGTGTTCCCGAGGTGCGGCTCGTGGGCCCCAACGGCGAACAGGTCGGCATCGTGCGCGTCGAGGACGCGCTGCGGCTGGCGGACGAAGCAGGCCTCGACCTCGTCGAGGTCGCTCCGACGGCGCGGCCGCCGGTCTGCAAGCTCATGGACTTCGGCAAGTTCAAGTACGAGTCCGACATGAAGGCCCGCGAAGCCCGCAAGAACCAGACGAACACGATCCTCAAGGAGATCAGGTTCCGTCTGAAGATCGACCCGCACGACTACGGCACCAAGAAGGGCCACGTCGAGCGGTTCCTCAAGGCCGGGGACAAGGTCAAGGTCATGATCATGTTCCGCGGGCGTGAGCAGTCGCGGCCCGAGATGGGCTTCCGGCTGCTGCAGCGCCTCGCGGAGGACGTGGCGGACCTGGGCAGCGTCGAGAGCTCGCCGCGCCAGGACGGCCGCAACATGGTGATGGTCATCGGGCCGCACAAGAAGAAGGCCGAGGCCAAGGCCGAGGAACGCCGCCGCAAGGACGCCGAGGCCGCGCAGCCGGCCGACGACGCCCCGGCCGCGGAGGCCCCGGTCGCCGCCTCGTCCGACGAGACGGCCGCCACGGCGTCCTGACGCCCACCTGACACGGCCCGCGGGAGGCACGCTCCCGCGGGCCGTTCGCCAGACCAGGCCGGGGTCCACCCCCCGGCACCGAACACAGGAGAAGACGTGCCCAAGAACAAGACCCACTCCGGCGCCAAGAAGCGGTTCCGCACCACCGGCTCCGGCAAGGTCATGCGTGAGCGCGCCAACAAGCGCCACCTGCTCGAGGTGAAGCCGAGCAAGCGCACCCGTCGCCTCTCGGTCGACGCGGTCGTGTCGCCCGCGGACGCCAAGAAGATCAAGAAGCTCCTCGGCATCTGATCCGCGGCCGGTCCACCCGGACCGGTGCTCACCGACAACCAGCGGGCGCGCGACCCCTCCGGTCCCGCCGCAGCCCGCGACCGACTGACTAGGAGTACCCCGTGGCACGCGTGAAGCGCGCAGTCAACGCCCAGAAGAAGCGTCGCACCGTCCTCGAGCAGGCCAGCGGCTACCGCGGCCAGCGCTCGCGCCTGTACCGCAAGGCGAAGGAGCAGGTCACCCACTCCCTCGTCTACGCGTACCGCGACCGCAAGGCCCGCAAGGGCGACTTCCGTCGCCTGTGGATCCAGCGCATCAACGCCGCGGCCCGCGCCGAGGGCATGACCTACAACCGCTTCATCCAGGGCCTGAAGGCCGCTGAGATCGAGGTCGACCGTCGCATGCTGGCCGAGCTCGCCGTGTCCGACCCGGCCGCCTTCTCGGCGCTGGTGAAGACGGCCAAGGCCGCCGTCCCGGCGACCGCGGCCCCCGAGGGCTCCGCGGCCTGATCCGCCGGACCCCGACGCAGAACGCCCGGCAGTGCCGCACACCGACGTCCCCGTCCTCTCGAACCCCCGAGCGGAGCGGGTGAGGTCCGTGCACGCGCTGACCGGGCGTTCGGCGCGTCAGCGCCACGGGCGGTTCCTCGCCGAGGGCCCGCAGGCCGTGCGCGAGGCCGTCGCGGCCGGGGCGGCGCTGGAGCTGTACGTCACCGCGGACGCCGCCGAGCGGTACCCCGGGATCGTCGCCGGGGCCCCCAGGGTGTGGACCGTCACCGACGAGGTCCTCGCCGCGATGAGCGACACGGTCACCCCGCAGGGGCTCGTCGCGGTCTGCCCCGCGACGACGACCGACCTCGAGGACGTCCTCGCCGCCCAGCCGCGCCTGGTCGCCGTCCTGGACCGCGTCCGCGACCCGGGCAACGCCGGGACGGTCCTGCGCGCCGCCGACGCCGCCGGTGCCGACGCCGTCGTCCTGACCGCCGGCAGCGTCGACGTCTTCAACCCCAAGTGCGTCCGGTCGACCGCCGGCAGCCTGTTCCACCTGCCCGTCGTCGTCGGCGTCCCCCTCGCCGACGCCGTGACGGCGTTGCAGCGCAGCGGTTCCACCGTCCTGGCCGCCGACGGCCGGGGGGACCGCGACCTCGACGACCTGGCCGACGAGGCGGCGCGCGGGACGGTGCGGGACGTCGACCTGCGCCGCCGCACGGCGTGGGTGTTCGGCAACGAGGCCGCCGGCCTGGACGACCGGGGCCGGTCCCTGGCCGACGCGGTGGTGCGGGTCCCGCTGCACGGGCGGGCCGAGAGCCTGAACCTGGCCACCGCGGCCGTGGTGTGCCTCTACGCCAGCGCCCGCGCGCACCGCGGCGCGCACCCCGCCGCACCGGCCTGAGCGGTCCCCGCGGTGGTGGGCCGTCCCCGATGCCTTAGTGTCACAGCGTGCCCGAGGCGAGGGGGAGCGCCGGGGCCGCGTCGTCGGCCCGTCCCCTCGTGGTGCCCGAGCTCCGGTTGGACGACCTTCCCGACGGTGTCGTCGTGGTCGCCGGCGACGGGTCCATCACCGACCTGAACCAGGTGGCCGAGCGGCTGCTGGGCCGGCCCCGCGCCGAGCTCGTCGGCACGCCCCTGCGGCGGGCCCTGCCGCTGCAGGACACCTCCGGGCGCCGCTGGTGGGACGTCCTGCGCGACGCCGGCCGCCGCCCCAGCGGGGTCACCGAGGACGGCCACCCCGAGCGGCTGCTGCTGCTGCCCGGCGGCACCGAGCTGCTGGTGACCGCGCGCTTCCACCGCGACGGGACCGGCCGGCTGCTGCGCGCCGTCCTGGCGCTGCGCACCCCCGACGAGCGCCGCCGCGCCGAGACCGACACCACCAGCCTCATCGCGACCGTGGCCCACGAGCTCCGTTCCCCGCTGACGTCGGTGAAGCAGTTCACCGCCAGCCTGCTGCGCCGGTGGGACCGGTTCACCGACGAGCAGAAGCGCCTCATGCTGAGCACGGTGCAGGCCGACGCCGACCGCGTCAGCCGCCTGGTCGGGGACCTGCTCGACGTCGCCCGCGTCGACGCGGGCCGGTTGACGGTGCACCGGCGGCCCATGGACCTGGCCGCGCTGGTGCGCGAGCACGTCGACCGGCTGCGGATGGCCGGGTACGACGACGAGCGGTTCGTGCTGACGGTGGCCCCGGACCTGCCCGAGCTGTGGGCCGACCCCGACCGGATGGCCCAGGTCGTGACCAACCTCGTGGACAACGCGGTGCGCCACGGCGCGGGGACCGTGGAGGTGGCGGTCGCCGCCGTGGACGGGTGGGTGGTCCTGACCGTCGACGACGGCGGCGAGGGCGTCCCGGACGAGAACCGGCCGTACGTCTTCTCGAAGTTCTGGCACGGCGGCGCCCGCAGCGGGACCGGCCTGGGCCTGTACGTCACGCGCGGCCTGGTGGAGGCGCACGGCGGCGACGTGGACGTCGACACCGCCCCGGCCGGGGGCGCCCGCTTCACCGTGCGGCTGCCCGCGGGCGAACCGGCGCCGGTGGCCTGAGGCTCGCGGGCGGCCGGGGCCGGCTGTCTGGGAGGATCGGGTCAACGACCCGATCCGCCCGTCCCGAGGAGTGCGCACCCCGATGTCCGACCAGCCCGACGTGCCCGAGGGCGCGGTGGACGAGGCGAGCGTGCAGGCCGCCCTCGACGCCGCCCTGGCCGCGGTGGCCGCGGCCGCCGACCTCGACGAGCTCAAGGCCGCCCGCCTGGCGCACGCCGGTGACCGCAGCCCCCTGGCCCTGGCCAACCGCGCCATCGGGACGCTGCCCGGGCCCGAGAAGGCCGCCGCCGGCAAGCGCGTGGGCCAGGCCCGCGGCCGCCTGAACGCCGCGGTCGCCGCGCGCACCGAGGTGCTCGAGGCCGAGCACACCGAGCGGGTGCTGCGCGAGGAGGTGGTCGACGTCACCGTCCCGGCCGCCCGCGCCGAGCGGGGCGCCCGCCACCCCATCCCGCTGCTGGTCGAGCGGGTCGCGGACGTGTTCACCGCGATGGGCTGGGAGGTCGCCGAGGGGCCCGAGGTCGAGGCCGAGTGGTTCAACTTCGACGCGCTGAACTTCGACGCCGACCACCCGGCGCGGCAGATGCAGGACACGTTCTTCGTCGCCGACGAGCAGGGCGGCCCGGGTTCGGGGCTGGTGCTGCGCACGCACACCTCCCCGGTGCAGGCCCGGTCGCTGCTGAACCGCGGGGTCCCGCTGTACGTCGTCTGCCCGGGCAAGGTGTTCCGCACCGACGAGCTCGACGCGACCCACACGCCGGTGTTCCACCAGCTCGAGGGCATCGCGATCGACGAGGGCCTGACGATGGCCAACCTCAAGGGGACGCTCGACCACTTCGCGCGGGCCATGTTCGGCGACGCCGTCCAGACCCGCTGGCGCCCGGCGTTCTTCCCGTTCACCGAGCCCAGCGCCGAGCTGGACCTGCGGTTCTCCCTGGGCCGCGACGCCGAGCGCGGCTGGATCGAGTGGGGCGGCTGCGGCATGGTCAACCCGAACGTCCTGCGGGCGGCGGGGATCGACCCCGACCGCTACCAGGGCTTCGCGTTCGGGATGGGGATCGAGCGGACGCTGATGTTCCGCAACGGGGTGACGGACATGCGCGACGTGGTGGAGGGTGACGTGCGGTTCAGCCGGGTGTTCGGGGTGGAGGACCTCTCGGCCTCCGGCGTGGCGACGGTGCGGGAGGGCGGGCTCTGATGCGCGTCCCGTTGAGCTGGCTCGCCGAGCACGTCGACCTGGAACCGGGGGCCCGCGGCGCCGACGTCGCCGCCTCCCTGGTCCGGGTGGGCCTGGAGGAGGAGGGCGTGCACACCGCCGGCATCACCGGCCCGGTGGTCGTCGGCCGCGTCCTGGACCTGGTGGGGGAACCGCAGAAGAACGGCAAGACGATCAACTGGACCCACGTCGACGTGGGCCCGGAGCACAACGACGCGGACGGCTCGCGCGGCATCGTCTGCGGCGCGCACAACTTCGTCGAGGGCGACCTGGTCGTCGTCGCGCTGCCCGGGGCCGAGCTGCCCGGGGGGTTCGGCATCGCCGCGCGCAAGACGTACGGCCACGTCTCCGACGGCATGATCTGCTCCTCGAGGGAGCTCGGCCTCGGCGACGACCACGACGGGATCATCGTCCTGTCGCAGTTCCTGCCCGGGGTGGAGGTGACCCCGGGGCAGGACGCGCTGGAACTGCTCGGCCTGGCCGAGGAGACCGTCGAGGTCAACGTCACCCCCGACCGCGGGTACTGCTTCAGCATCCGCGGCATCGCCCGCGAGTACGCCCACGGCACCCGCCGTCCCGTCGAGGACGTCCTGCGCGACCCCGTCGACGTCGAGGTGCCGCTGCCGGCCGGGCCCGGTTTCCCCGTGCGGCTGGAGGACGACGCCCCGCTGCGCGGCGCGGTGGGCTGCGACCGGTTCGTCGCGCGCGTCGTGCGCGGGGTGGACCCCACCCGCCCCTCGCCGCGGTTCGTCGCCGACCGCCTGCGGCAGGCCGGGATGCGGCCGATCTCGCTGGCCGTCGACGTGACGAACTACGTGATGCTCGCGACGGGCCAGCCGCTGCACGCCTACGACCTGGACGCGCTGCAGGGCGAGGTCGTCGTGCGGCGGGCCCGGGCGGGGGAGACGCTGACGACGCTCGACGGCGTCGAGCGCACCCTGCACCCCGAGGACCTGCTCATCACCGACGAGGTCCCCGGCGACCCGTCGACGTCGCGGGTGCTGAGCCTGGCCGGGGTCATGGGCGGGCAGGCCAGCGAGGTCACCGACGGCACCCGGGCGGTGCTGCTGGAGGCGGCGCACTTCGCGCAGGTCAGCGTCGCGCGCACGGCGCGCCGGCACCGGCTGCCCTCGGAGGCGGCCAAGCGCTTCGAGCGGGGCACGGACCCGGCGATCTGCGACCGCGCCGTGGAGCTGGCGGTGCGCCTGCTGGTCGAGCACGGCGGCGGCACCCCCGATCCCGGGGCCACCGACGTCGGGGAACCGGCTGCGCCGCAGCCCATCACCATGGACGCCGGGTTCCCCGAGCGCGTCGTCGGCGTCCGGTACGCCGCCGACGAGATCGTCTCGATCCTCACGCAGATCGGGTGCGCGGTGACCGTGGAGGGTCCGGTCCTGACGGTCGTGCCCCCGACGTGGCGTCCCGACCTCGTCGGCCGGGTGCACCTGGTGGAGGAGGTCGCCCGCGTCGCCGGGTACGACGCGATCCCCTCGGTGCTGCCGCCGGCTCCCGCCGGGACGGGCCTGACGTCCGCGCAGCGGGCCCGCCGGTCGGTGGCCCGGGCGCTCGCGGACGAGGGGTTCGTGGAGGTCCTGAGCTACCCGTTCGTGGCGGAGTCGGTGTTCGACGCGCAGCAGCTGCCGGCGGACGACCCCCGCCGCCGGGCGCTGCGGCTGGCGAACCCGATGTCGGAGCAGCAGCCGCTGATGCGGACGAGCCTGCTGGACTCGCTGGTGGAGACGGTGCGGCGCAACGTCTCGCGCGGTCTGCGGGACCTGGCCGTGGTGGAGGTGGGGTCGGTGACGCACCCGAGCCCGGGGGCGGCGCCGGCGCCGGTCCTGGGGGTCGAGGCCCGCCCGGACGAGGAGGACCTGGCCCGCCTGCGCGAGGCGGTCCCGGCCCAGCCGCTGCACGTGGCGGGCGTCCTGACCGGGGTCCGGCGCCGTCCGGGGGCGCTCGGCGACGGGTTCGCCCGCGCCGGGGAACCGGTGAGCTGGGCCGACGCGGTGGAGGCGGCGCGCACGGTCGCCGCGGCCGTCGGGGTCGAGGTGGCGGTGGAGGCGGTCGAGCACGCGCCCTGGCACCCCGGGCGCGGGGCGCGGGTCGTGACCGGCCAGGGGCACACCGTCGGCTACGCCGGGGAGCTGCACCCCGGCGCGGTCGCGGCCCTGGAGCTGCCCGCCCGGGCGGTGGCGTTCGAGCTGGACCTGGACGTGCTGCTGGCGCAGGTGGGGGCGACGCCGCAGGTCGCGTCGCTGTCGCCGTTGCCGGCGGCCACCCAGGACGTCGCGCTCGTGGTGGACGCGGCGACGCCCGCGGCCGCGGTGGAGGCGGCGCTGCGGGAGGGGGCGGGCCCGCTGCTGGAGGACGTGCGGCTGTTCGACGTCTACACCGGTGAGCAGGTCGGGGCGGGGCGCAGGTCGCTGGCCTTCGCGCTGCGCTTCCGGGCGCCGGACCGCACGTTGACGGCCGAGGAGGCGAGCGCGGCCCGGGACGCCGCGGTGGCGGTCGCCGCGGAGCGGACGGGGGCCACCCAGCGTGTCTGAGCCGGTGTCGGGTCCGCTGCGGGTCCAGCCCGTGCGCGCGCTGGTGACCGGCGCGAGCCGGGGCATCGGCCGTGCGGTGGCGCTGGGGCTGGCGCGGGCGGGGTTCACGGTGGCGGTGACGGCCCGCAACGCCCGGGAGCTGGACGAGCTGGTCGAGGAGATCACCTCCGACGGCGGCCGGGCGGTGGCCACCGCGTTCGACGTCACCGACGCCGCGGCGGTGGCCGCGGGGGTGCACGCGCTGGAGCTGGAGCTGGGCGGTTTCGACCTGCTGGTGCAGTCCGCGGGCCGCATCGAGGCCCGGGAGGTCCCGCCGTGGGAGGCGGACCTCGCCCAGGTCAGGGCGGTGCTGGAGGCCAACGTGCTGGGGCCGTTCCACGTCGCGCGGGCCGTGCTGCCGGGGATGGTGGCGCGGGGGGCGGGCCGGGTGGTGGACCTGAGCTCGGGGGCGGCGTCGAAGGACGGCGGGACGTACGCGGCGTACGCGGCGAGCAAGGCGGCGCTGTTCCGCCTCGGCGGGGCGATCGCGGCCGCGGGGGCCGAGCACGGCGTCCTGGCGTTCGAGCTGTCGCCCGGGGTGGTCCGCACGGCGATGTCGTCGGGCATGCGCCAGCACGCCGACCGCACGGACTGGACGGACCCGGAGGAGGTCGTGGCCATGGTGCTGGCGATCGCGAGCGGGGAGCTGGACGCGTGGTCGGGCCGGTTCCTGCGGGTGGGGGCGGACACGCCGGCCTCCCTGCGGGCCGCGGCTCCCGCGCTCACCCCGACGGCCCGCCGGCTGGTGGTCGCGCCGTACGGTCCGGACGACCCGATCGCCTGACCCCTCCATGCATGACTAGACCGTTGCGTGTATGTTCATGCACATGGAACCCGGGAAGCGGCTGAAGGTCGCCGTCGCAGGGGCCAGCGGCTACGCCGGTGGCGAGGTCCTGCGCGTGCTGCTGAACCACCCGCACGTCGAGATCGGCGCCCTCACCGGTGCCTCCAACGCCGGCAGCCGCCTCGGCGAGCTGCAGCCGCACCTGCTGCCGCTGGCCGACCGCGTCCTGCAGCCCACGACGCCGGAGGTCCTCGCCGGCCACGACGTCGTCTTCCTGGGCCTGCCGCACGGCACCTCGGCGGCCGTGGCGGCCCAGCTCGGCGAGGACGTCGTGGTCGTGGACCTCGGGGCCGACCACCGGCTGACCGACCCCGCCGCGTGGGAGCGGTTCTACGGCGGCGAGCACGCCGGGTCCTGGCCCTACGGCCTGCCGGAGCTGCCCCTGGCCGGCGGCGGCTCCCAGCGCGACCGGCTCGCCGGGGCGCGGCGCATCGCCGTCCCGGGCTGCTACCCGACCGCGGTGAGCCTCGCGCTCGCCCCCGGCTTCACGGCCGGCCTGCTCGACCCGGCGGACGTCGTGGTGGTGGCCGCCTCGGGCACCTCCGGCGCCGGCAAGGCCCTCAAGCCCCACCTGCTGGGGTCGGAGGTCATGGGGTCCATGAGCCCGTACGGCGTCGGCGGCGGTCACCGGCACACCCCGGAGATCGAGCAGAACCTCACCCTCGCGGGCGGGTCCGGCGTCACGGTGTCGT
The DNA here is from genome assembly GCF_050871975.1 of Kineococcus rugosus. Classification (NCBI taxonomy): domain Bacteria; kingdom Bacillati; phylum Actinomycetota; class Actinomycetes; order Kineosporiales; family Kineosporiaceae; genus Kineococcus; species Kineococcus rugosus. Next base: position 35,046 of record NZ_JBJLSJ010000040.1, read on the forward strand.
TCACCCCGACCCTGGCCCCGATGTCGCGGGGGATCCTCGCCACCTGCACCGCGCGGCTGGCCGCGGGGGCCCGCGCCGACGACGTGCGCGCGGCCTGGGAACGCGCCTACGCCGCTGAGCCCTTCGTCCACCTGCTGCCCGAGGGGCAGTGGCCCTCCACGGCCCAGGTGCTCGGCGCGAACGCCTGCGCCCTGCAGGTCGCCGTCGACGAGCACACCGGCCGGGTCCTGGTCGTCGCGGCCATCGACAACCTCGTCAAGGGGACCGCCGGCGGTGCCGTGCAGTCCGTCAACATCGCCCTCGGCCTGCCCGAGGGCGCCGGTCTGACCGCAGTGGGAGTCGCCCCGTGAGCGTGACGGCAGCAGCAGGTTTCCGGGCGGCGGGGGTGACCGCGGGGCTGAAGGCCTCCGGCCGGCCCGACCTCGCCCTCGTGGTCAACGACGGTCCGCTGGACGCGGCCGCGGCGGTCTACACCTCCAACCGGTGCAAGGCGCACCCGGTGCTGTGGAGCGAGCGCGCCAGCGCCGACGGCCACGTCAAGGCCGTCGTCCTGAACTCCGGCGGCGCCAACTGCTTCACCGGCCCGCAGGGTTTCCAGACCACCCACGCCACCGCCGAGCTCGTCGGTGAGCTCACCGGGTCCGGCGCCGCCGACGTCGTCGTGTGCTCCACCGGGCTCATCGGCGTGGAACTGCCGCGCGAGGCGGTGCTCGAGGGCGTGCGCGCGGCCTCCGCGGCCCTGTCGACCGAGGGCGGGACGGCCGCCGCGACGGCGATCATGACGACGGACACCGTCTCGAAGCAGGCCATCGGCAGCGGCGACGGCTTCGTCGTCGGCGGCATGGCCAAGGGCGCGGGCATGCTGGCCCCCGGCCTGGCCACGATGCTCGTCGTCCTGACCACCGACGCCGTCGTGGGGGCCGCCGACCTCGACCGGGCGCTGCGGGCCGCGACCCGCACCACCTTCGACCGCGTCGACTCCGACGGGTGCATGTCCACCAACGACACCGTGGTGCTCATGGCCTCCGGCGCCGGCGGCGTCACCCCCGACCCGGCGGCCTTCGACGAGGTCGTCCGGCGGGTGTGCGCCGAGCTGGCCCGCATGCTCGTCGGCGACGCCGAGGGCGCCGACCACGACATCGCGATCGAGGTCGTCGGGGCGGCCACCGAGGCCGAGGCCGTCGAGGTCGCCCGCTCCGTCGCCCGCAACAACCTGTTCAAGGCCGCCGTCTTCGGCAAGGACCCGAACTGGGGCCGCGTCATGGCCGCGGTGGGGACGACGTCGGCGCGCTTCGACCCGCAGACGCTCGACGTGAGCCTGAACGGCGTCCCGGTCTGCGTCGACGGGACCCCGCACGCCGACCCGGCGCAGGTCGACCTGGGCCCCCGCGAGGTCCGCGTCCGCATCGACCTCAAGGCGGGGGACGAGACGGCCACGGTGTGGACGAACGACCTGACCCACGCCTACGTCCACGAGAACAGCGCGTACTCCTCGTGAGCGAACTCGCCGAGCTCAGCGCCCAGGACAAGGCCAGCGTCCTCGTCGAGGCCTTGCCGTGGCTGCAGAAGTGGCACGGCGCCCTCGTCGTGCTCAAGTACGGCGGCAACGCCATGGTCGACGACGAGCTCAAGCGCGCCTTCGCCGAGGACGTCGTGTTCCTGCGCACCGCCGGGCTGCGGCCCGTCGTCGTCCACGGCGGCGGCCCGCAGATCTCCACGATGCTGCGCAAGCTCGACATCCGCAGCGAGTTCCGCGGCGGTCTGCGGGTCACCACCCCCGAGACGATGGACGTCGTCCGGATGGTGCTCACGGGTCAGGTCGGCCGCGAGCTGGTCGGTCTGCTCAACGCCCACGGCCCCCTCGCGGTCGGCCTGTCCGGTGAGGACGCCGGTCTGCTGCGCGCCACCCGGCGCGGGGCCGTCGTCGACGGCGAACTCGTCGACGTCGGCCTCGTCGGCGACGTCGTGGGGGTCGACCCCCGGGCCGTGGTGGACCTCCTGGACGCCGGGCGCATCCCCGTCATCTCGACCGTCGCGCCCGAGGTCGACGACGACGGGAACCCCGTCCACGGCCGGGTCCTCAACGTGAACGCCGACACCGCGGCGTCGGCCATCGCCGTGGCCCTGGGCGCGCAGAAGTTCGTCGTCATGACCGACGTCGCCGGGCTGTACCGCGACTGGCCGAACACCGACTCCCTCGTGCGGGAGATCGGGGCCGACGACCTCGCCGAGCTGCTGCCGTCCCTGGAGTCGGGGATGGTGCCCAAGATGGAGGCCTGCCTGCGCGCGGTGCGCGGCGGCGTCCCCCGCGCCACCGTCATCGACGGCCGGCAGGCGCACTCGGTCCTGCTGGAGGTCTTCACGACGTCCGGCAACGGCACGATGGTCGTGCCGTGAGCACTCAGGGAGGAACCGTGGAACTGGCCCGGACGGCCGAGGCGCTGCCCGCGACGGACGGTTCGTCGCAGGCGTGGCTGGACCGCTACGCGCATTCGGTCATGCAGACCTTCGGCACCCCGCAGCGCGTCCTGGTCCGCGGTGAGGGCCCCTACGTGTGGGACGCCGAGGGCACGAAGTACCTCGACCTGCTCGGCGGGATCGCGACGAACTCCCTCGGTCACGCCCACCCGCTGCTCGTCGCGGCCGTGACCGCGCAGCTGACGACGCTGGGGCACGTCTCGAACTTCTTCGCCTCCGCCCCGCAGGTGGCCCTGGCCGAGCGGCTGCTGGAGGTCTCCGGCGCCCCGCGGGGCTCGGCGGTGTTCTTCGCGAACTCCGGCGCCGAGGCCAACGAGGCCGCGTTCAAGATGGCCCGGCGCACCGGCCGGACCAAGGTCGTCTCGACCCTCGGCGCGTTCCACGGCCGGACGATGGGCGCGCTGGCGCTCACCGCCAAGGAGGCCTACCGCGCGCCCTTCGAGCCGCTGCCCGGCGGGGTCGAGTTCGTCCCCTACGGCGACCTCGGCGCGCTCGGGCGGGCCGTCGACGGCGCCACGGCCGCGGTGTTCCTCGAACCCCTGCAGGGGGAGAACGGGGTCGTGCCCGCCCCCGACGGCTACCTCGCCGGTGCTCGCCGGATCACCGCCGAGCACGGCGCGCTGCTCGTCCTGGACGAGGTCCAGACCGGCATCGGGCGCACGGGGGAGTGGTTCGCGTTCCAGAACCCCCGGCACGAGGGCGTGGTCCCCGACGTGATGACGCTGGCCAAGGGCCTGGGCGGCGGGATCCCGGTCGGGGCGGTCGTCGCCTTCGGGCCGGGCAACGCGACGCTGCTGGGCGCGGGGCAGCACGGCACGACGTTCGGGGGCAACCCGGTGGCGTCGGCGGCCGGGCTCGCGGTGCTGCACGCGATCGAGCGCGACGGCCTGCTGGCCAACGTCCGCGCCGTCGGGGCGCACCTGCGCGCGGCGGTGGAGGCCCTGGGGCACCCGCTCGTCGAGGGCGTGCGCGGGGAGGGGCTGCTGCTGGGCATCGGGTTGACCCGCCCGGTCGCCGGCGAGGTCGTGCAGGCCGCGCTGGCGAACGGCTTCATCGTCAACGCGGCTCGTCCGGACACCGTCCGGCTGGCCCCGCCGCTGGTGCTGACCGCGGCGCAGGCCGACACGTTCACCGCGGCCCTGCCCGCGATCCTCGACGCCGTCCAGGCGGAGGTGGCCCCGTGACCGTCCGGCACTTCCTGGCCGACGACGACCTGACCCCCGCCGAGCAGGCGGAGGTCCTGGCCCTGGCCGCGCGCCTGAAGGCCGACCGGTTCGCCGAGCGGCCGCTGGCGGGACCGCAGACCGTCGCGCTGCTGTTCGACAAGCCCTCGACCCGGACCCGGGTGTCCTTCAGCGTCGGCGTCGCCGACCTCGGCGGGGTGCCGCTGGTGGTCGACGCGGCTGGTTCGCAGCTGGGCCGCGGTGAACCGGTCGCCGACACCGCGCGGGTCCTCGAGCGCATGGCCGCGGCGATCGTGTGGCGCACGTTCGCCCAGAGCGACCTCGTCGAGATGGCCGCGAACTCCCGGGTGCCGGTCGTGAACTCCCTCACCGACGACTACCACCCCTGCCAGATCCTGGCCGACCTGCAGACGGTCGCCGAGCACAAGGGGACGCTGGCCGGGCTGACGCTGGCCTACGTCGGCGACGGGGCGAATAACATGGCCCACTCCTACGCCCTCGGCGGCGCGACCGCCGGGCTGCACGTGCGGATCGGCACCCCGTCCTCGGACCTGCCCGACCCCGCCATCATCGCCCGGGCGCAGGCGGTCGCGGCGACCACCGGCGGTTCGGTCGCGGTGACCTCCGACCCCCTCGAGGCGGTCGCCGGCGCGGACGTCGTCGCGACGGACACCTGGATCTCGATGGGGCAGGAGGGCCAGGAGTTCGAGCGCTTCCGCCCGTTCTCGCTGACCTCCGCGCTGCTGGCGCGGGCCAAGGACGACGCGATCGTCCTGCACTGCCTGCCGGCCTACCGCGGCAAGGAGATCGACGCCGACGTCCTGGACGGCCCGCGGTCGGTGGTGTGGGACGAGGCGGAGAACCGCCTGCACGCCCAGAAGGCGCTGCTCGTCTGGTTGCTGGAGAAGTCCCGGTGAGCCTGGCACCGGGGTCCGGCGCGGGGACGAAGGCGTTCCGGCACGACCGGATCGCCACCGTGCTCGCCCGGTTCCCGGTGCGCTCGCAGACCGAGCTGGCCGCCCACCTCGCCGAGGAGGGGGTCGCCGTCACGCAGGCCACCCTGTCGCGGGACCTGGTGGAGCTGGGCGCGGTGAAGGTCCGCGACGGCGACCGCGGCCTGGTCTACGCCCTGCCGGCCGAGGGCGGTGACCGGACACCGCGCCGCGGCGTCGGGCAGGAGGTGCTGGACGCGCGCCTGGCCCGCTGGTGCGAGGAGCTGCTCATCAGCGCCGAGGCCTCGGCGAACCTCGTCGTCCTGCGCACGCCCCCGGGGGCGGCGCAGTTCCTGGCCAGCGCGGTCGACCACTCGGTGATGCCGACGCTGCTGGGCACCATCGCCGGCGACGACACGGTGCTGGTGATCACCCGCGACCCCCTCGGCGGGGACGCCGTCGCCGCCCGGTTCCTCGCCCTGGCCCGCCGCGCCACCCCCGAGGACCCCCAGAACGACCTCCAGGACGACCCCGAGAGCGAAGTGGACGTGTGATGACCGAGAACTCCCCCCAGCAGGGCGAGAAGGGTTTGTGGGGTGCCCGGTTCGCGACCGGCCCGGCCGAGGCGATGGCGGCCCTGTCGAAGTCCACGCACTTCGACTTCCGGCTCGCCCGCTACGACCTGGCCGGTTCCCGGGCCCACGCCCGGGTGCTGCGCACCGCGGGGCTGCTCGACGAGGCGACGCTGGACGCGCTGCTGGCCGGCCTGGACGCGCTGGAGGCCGACGTGGTGTCGGGCGCGTTCGTCCCGGCCGCCGAGGACGAGGACGTCCACTCGGCCCTGGAGCGCGCGCTGGTGGAGCGCGTCGGCGCCGACGTCGGGGGGCGGCTGCGGGCCGGCCGGTCCCGCAACGACCAGATCGCGACGCTGCTGCGGATGTTCCTGCGCGACCACGCGCGGGTCGTCGCCGGGCTCGTGCTGGACGTCGTCGAGGCGCTCCTGACCCAGGCCGCGGCGCACCCGGGCGCGGCGATGCCGGGCCGCACGCACCTGCAGCACGCCCAGCCGGTCCTGCTGGGCCACCACCTGATGGCGCACGCCTGGCCGCTGCTGCGCGACGTGGAGCGGTTGCGGGACTGGGACGCCCGCGCGGCGGTCTCGCCGTACGGCTCGGGGGCCCTGGCCGGTTCCTCCCTGGGCCTGGACCCGGTCGCGGTGGCCCACGAGCTGGGGTTCACCCGCAGCGTCGAGAATTCCATCGACGGCACGGCCTCGCGCGACGTCGCGGCCGAGTTCGCGTTCGTCGCGGCGATGATCGGCGTGGACCTGTCCCGGATCTCCGAGGAGGTCATCGCCTGGGCGACCAAGGAGTTCTCCTTCGTGACGCTCGACGACGCCTGGTCGACCGGGTCGAGCATCATGCCGCAGAAGAAGAACCCCGACGTCGCGGAGCTGGCCCGCGGCAAGGCGGGCCGGCTCATCGGCGACCTCACGGGTCTGCTCGCGACGCTCAAGGGCCTGCCCCTGGCGTACAACCGCGACCTGCAGGAGGACAAGGAACCCGTCTTCGACGCGGTCGACACCCTGGAGCTGCTGCTGCCGGCGGTGGCGGGGATGGTCGCGACGCTGCACTTCCACACCGACCGGATGGCCGCGCTGGCCCCGCAGGGCTTCGCGCTGGCCACCGACGTCGCGGAGTGGCTCGTGCGCCAGGGGGTGCCGTTCCGCGAGGCGCACCAGGTCTCCGGGGCCTGCGTGCGCCGCTGCGAGCAGCGCTCGGCGGCCGAGGGCCGCAGCGTCGAGCTGTGGGACCTGACGGTGGAGGACCTGGCGTCGATCTCCCCGCACCTGACCCCCGAGGTCAAGGACGTGCTCTCGACCGAGGGGTCGCTGTCCTCGCGCGACGGCGTCGGCGGGACGGCCCCGCTGCGGGTCGCCGAGCAGCTCGAGGCGGCCCAGGACGCCCTCGCGAGGCACCTGGCGTGGGCGCGCCCGTGAGCCTGCCCCGGTCGTTCTACGACCGGGACGTCCTGGAGGTGGCGCGCGACCTGCTGGGCCGGGTCGTGCGCCACCGGACCCCCGCGGGTGTCGTGGGGGTCCGGCTGAGCGAGGTCGAGGCGTACGCCGGGCAGCAGGACCCGGGGTCGCACGCCTTCCGCGGCCCCACCCCCCGCACCCGCGTGATGTTCGGCGAGCCCGGGCACGCCTACGTCTACTTCTCCTACGGCATGCACTGGTGCGTGAACCTGGTCTGCGGTCCCGAGGGCACGGCCTCGGCGGTCCTGCTGCGGGCGGGTGAGGTCGTCGAGGGCCTGGAGCTGGCCCGGTCGCGCCGGGTCGCGGCCCGCAAGGACGTCGACCTGGCCCGCGGCCCGGCGCGGCTGACGCAGGCCCTGGGCGTGGACCGGGCGCAGGACGGCGTCGACGTGTGCTCGGGGGGTCCCTTCGAGGTCGTGGCGGGGGAGCCCGTGGCGGACGCGGACGTGGCGTGGGGGCCGCGGGTGGGGGTGGCCGGGGCGGGCGCACCGACCCCGTGGCGCGCTCGCGTCGTGAACGACCCAACGGTGTCCGCGTACCGTGTCGGCGGGCGACGGTCGCCCGGTACGCGGAGCACCTAGGGGAGAACGAGTCGTGAGCGACGTCTGGGACGAACTGCAGTGGCGGGGCCTGGTGGCGCACTCCACCGACGAGGCCGCGCTGCGGGAGGCTCTGGCGACGGGTCCGCTCACCTACTACGTGGGGTTCGACCCGACCGCCGCGAGCCTGCACGTCGGTCACCTCGTGCAGGTGCTCACCGCCCGGCGCCTGCAGCGGGCCGGTCACCGCCCGCTGATCCTGGTGGGCGGGGCGACGGGCCTGGTGGGGGACCCGCGGCCGTCGGCCGAGCGGACGATGAACGACCCCGCGGTGGTCGCCGGCTGGGTCACCGGGCTGCAGGCGCAGATCGCCCCGTTCCTGGACTTCGAGGGTCCGGCGGCGGCGACGATGGTCAACAACCTCGACTGGACGCAGTCGATGTCGACGATCGAGTTCCTGCGCGACGTGGGCAAGCACTTCAGCGTGAACCGCATGCTGGACCGCGAGGCCGTGAGCAAGCGCCTGGCCACGACGGGCATCTCCTTCACCGAGTTCGCCTACGTCCTGCTGCAGAGCAACGACTACCTCCAGCTGAACCGCCTCCACGGCTGCACGCTGCAGCTGGGCGGCTCGGACCAGTGGGGGAACATCACCGCCGGCTGCGAGCTCGTCCGCCGGGTGGACCAGGAGACGGTCCACGCCCTGGCGACGCCGCTGCTGACGAAGGCCGACGGGACGAAGTTCGGCAAGACCGAGTCCGGAGCCGTCTGGCTGGACCCGGACCTGACCAGCCCGTACGCGTTCTTCCAGTTCTGGCTCAACGCCGAGGACGCGAAGGTCGTCGACTACCTCAAGGCGTTCAGCTTCCGCAGCCCCGAGGAGATCGAGGAGCTCGGGCGCGCCGTGCAGGAGAACCCCCGGGCGCGGGCGGCTCAGCGGGCGCTGGCGCACGAGGTGACGGCGCTGGTCCACGGGGAGGCCGCCGCGGTGGCCGTGGAGCAGGCCTCGTCGGCGCTGTTCGGCGGGGCCGACCTGGACGGCATCGACGAGCGGACGCTGCGCGGGGCGCTGGAGGAGCTGCCGACGGCCACGCCGGCCGACCGGACGGTGCGGGTGGCCCAGCTGTTCGCCGACACCGGCCTGGCGACGAGCCTGAGCGGCGCGCGGCGCACCATCGGCGAGGGTGGCGCGTACGTGAACAACGTCAAGGTGGCCGACCCCGAGGCGACCCTGGCCGACGTGCAGCTGCTGCACGACCGGTACGCGGTGCTCCGGCGCGGCAAGAAGTCGCTCGCGGCAGCCGCACTCCCGTTGCCGCAGTAGCAGATCGGTCGTCGGGGCGCACGCGATTTGCATGCCGCCCCGACGGCCGCGTAATGTTCTCGATGTCGCCCCGGCGGGGCGGAAAACCGGAGCTCACGAGCTTGGGTGGTCCGCGTCCAGGGGGTGGCGCCGGGAGGTCTTGACCGGGGTGGGGTTGCAGGTTGGCCCGATG